>JBGSXN010000020.1:0-6519 GCA_041751355.1 Pyrinomonadaceae bacterium | reverse complement strand
TCGACAGAAATGAAATGCCTGTGCTGTTAGCGAGCGGCTATTTCTTTCGCCACTCACGCGAAGGCACAAATGCCCTGGTATTCGACGCGAATTCCCGAAAGCCGCTGACGATCTCGGGGTTTGTCTGGGAAGGTAACACTGAACGTTTGCTTAAGGGCACGTCTTACGTCGTTGACGAAACCCATGGCCGCGGCCATGTGATCTTGTTCGCCGAAGACCCGTTCTTCCGGGGCATGACCCGAGCAAATTCACGACCCTTCTTCAATGCAATTGTCTTTGCGGGAACGTTTTGAAAAGTCTGACAATGTATCTTCCCAGACTTTCAAGACTTCCTGGACTTTCTAGACTATCTTTATTAGTTTATGTTCACTATCAAAGCCGGTTACAGCAACGACATCGAGGTAAGAACAGGGATCGATAAGGTTCGGGAATTCTTCCTTGATGTATCTAATTTTGCCGAACTGATGCCGGGGATCCAGCAGATCCACACCGACGCCAAGGGCGTGGCTCACTGGAAGATCCAGGCAGAAATACCCTTAGTCGGGCCAATGCTGCAGAAATTTGCCGTGGAATTGGCCGACGACAGTGAGCACCGCATCGAGTGGTCTCCGGTACGAACCGAGGCCGAGAATTTCCTGAGGTATTCTGCCGATTTTATTCAGCAGGCAAAGGACGTAACCCTCGTCCATTTCTCCCAAATGGTCGAGCTCCGACGACGCTCGGCCCGCGACCTACATTACCTTGCCGGCCTCGCCGGCGAAAGCCTCATTAGCAATGAAATGAGCAAACGCATCGCTGAGATGATCAAGGTTTTTATTGATCGGGCAAAAGAAAGGCTCGAGAAATGAATCGGCACGTCAAAAAACGCACTTCGCAAAATTCCGAAGAAAAAGGCCAGGGTCAGCCCCGGCCTTTTTTGCGAGCTCTATGACTCGAGTGGGTTATTTCAAACCATTAACCGGACGATTTTAGCTTTGGGCCGTACGCCTCGGCAAGGATAAGTTGGGACGCTTACCTGGCGGCGAATTCGACTTGAAGGACGAACGCTGTCGGATTCCCCCCGAATCTTATCCGTGGAGAGAGCCTATCAGAAGTGTGCGATAGATCACTGTAACCTGGCTGACACAGCCACCGAATGCATGCTTCTATTCTACGTCACCGCACCACCATCAACGATCACGATCTCGCCGTTCATAAAGCTGTTGCGGTCGGAGGTCATGAAAGCGGCGTATTCTGCGAGTTCTTCAGGGCGTCCGAGTCGGCCTTTCGAAACCCAAAAGTCGTGCATTTGGAGCAGGCGTTCGGGCAGCGTGTTGCCGAGGTCCGTATCAAAAATGCCGGCGGCGATCGCATTGACGGTAATGCCGAAATTCGCGGCTTCGCGTGAGAGGCATTTTGTAAAGCCGATCATCGCCGCTTTCGATGTGGCGTAATGGACCGACGTCGGCAGGCTGCGGATCGCACCAACCGACGTGATATTGAGGATCGATCCTGCGCGTTCGCGGATCATCTGCTTGTAAAAAGGCTTTGTGACCGCAAAGAGGCTGCCGACGTTGGTATCCACCACCCAGTCCCAGCTCTTGTCAGTTGTGGTCGCGAAGTTATCAGGCTTATTCACCGCGGCATTATTGACCAGCACGTTGATCGATCCCCAGGCATCTTTGATCTCGCGGGCAATGTGCTTCATGCCGTAACGGTCGGTGACTGAGACCTTAAAAGCAAGAGCTTGCCGTCCATGGGCCTCGATCTTTGCCTTTACAGTTTCAGCCAGATCGTCGCGAGAGTGGTAATTAAACGCGATATCCGCGCCTTCGCGGGCGAATATATCGCACAATGCTGCTCCAATGCCGCGCGTGCCGCCGGATATGAACGCACGTTTTCCTTCAAGTAAGAGGCTCAACTAAAATTCTCCTGAATCGGAACTTTCTACAAAGGAAAAGGTTAGATAATTTCGCGCGATAAGTCTAGGAAGTCGCGACAGTCAAGGAAGTTAAGCTGCTGCCCGCGACTCGGCAAAGCGGGGCGGAAGAAGCGCGTTTATCTCACGAATAATAGATTCCGTGGAATTTGGCATGGTCATTCCAACAGTCGCGGCTTTCATACGGTGGTAATTGCCGTTATCTAAGAGTAGATTTTGGATGGTCGGCACGATGTCGGACGAACGGCGAAGCAATATTCCTGCCCCGCGGCGCTCGATCATGCTAACCGTGCCCGCTTCCTGAGGCATGGGCGCTGTTGTTGCGTCGGCAATGATCGGCAGACGGCATGCCAGCGCCTCGAACGTGGTCAGCCCGCCGAGCTTTGAAACCATAACGTTGGCCGACTGCATTAGCCTTTCGATCTCATCGGAATAGCCGATGACCTTGACCGGAAACTTCGCGTGCCGAGCGATCTCTTCGGCTTCGATCCGCAGCTCCTCGTTTTTACCTGCGAGAAAGATCGCCTGGACGTCTAGCTGTCCTCGAACGAGCTCGCGAAAGATCTGCGGGATATTGCCGCCCCCGATCCAGCCGGCGTTTACAAATACTGTGAATTTATCCGGGTCGAGGCCGTAAACGCGGCGGGCATTCTGTGCGTCTTTTTCGCTGACCTCGTGAAATTTCGGATCGACGGGCATCCCCGAAACCTTGATCTTGGCGGGCGACACCCCGTAATCGACGAGCTGGTCGCGGGCGTCCTCGTTAGCAACGAGATAGAGCGAGACGTCGTCGCAGGCCCACGCCTTCCAAAACCCGTAACACGGGTCGGTAACGACCGTGACAAGCGGCACCTGTTCGGAAAGATTGAGCTCTTTAAGAATTCGGGCAAAAATATGCTGGGTAAGCGGATGCACGCTCACGACGATGTGCGGGCACCATTTTTCAAAAATACCGCGAACATAGCCTAAACAGCGCTTGTAGACAAATTCGCGGGTCTCAGGACGTATCTTGTTCATCGCCCAATAAAGATACTTCATCCACCCCTGCTTATGGCGGAGCACCCAGTTGTAGAGATTTACGAGCTTTTCGGTAATGTGGTGCGACTCTTCGACAGCTTTTATGATCCGGACCACGGGTGAACCGCCCGTCCAGAATTTCTCCAGCCCATCCGATATCGTCTGGGCGGCCGAACGATGCCCGCCGCCGGTGTCGGAAGAAATTATGAGGATCTTTGGCGTGTTTTGGAGCATTTAGGGTTTCGGAATTTCGAGCTGCTGGCAAATCCTTTTAACAGTGAACTCGGTGATCTCGCTGTGCCTTGGCACTGCCGTTCTCTTCTTCGAGATTAGATTCTCCCAGATCGAATGGCTTCCTCCTTCGCGAAGCAACCGGCACCCGTGAGAGCTCAGATGCCGTATTAGATCACGCCGCTTCATACTCAAGAGCAGGAACCACCTTCACTTGATTTGATGCGCTCAAAATCAGGTAAATTGGCTCTTCCAGGTCGGCTTCAGCGTCGGTCAAGCCTGGATTCGGCTGCGGAAGGGGGTCGCTCAGCAATAAATTCGTTTCAGCCATATCTACCAACGCGCCGGCTAATAAATCCCTTGCCTGGTCGAGATCTTTCGCGCACGTAATAACCCCCGGGAAATCCAATACTTCACCATGAACTCCATCCGACACAAACTTATACATCGCCTTATAGGTCAACATATCTTTACGCTTTCAACGCGACCTCTCTCCCTGTCAGAAACCCCGCAGATTTAGCGGCTTTCTTCATCTGGCCCTCAAGCTTTTTGATCTTGATCAAATGACCGGGGTTAAGCGGCAGTGATGGATAGAAACAATTTGATTCGTGCGTACAGAAACAACCCGCACCAGCTTCTATTCGACGCTGTTTCATCATATCGGTCTTCCAGGCCGCCTGAAAATCCCAGTCATAATCGCGAAGACTCAGCACGTCGGCCTTGTTTTCGCATGACGACAGCACGCCGTTATCATAAATGACCGCACCGGCGCTTCCCGCATAGCATTTGAGCTGCGCCTTATTCTCTTCCTTTGTTTTGGCGATCAGGTCGTGCATATAGATATCGACCGCGGCTTTGAAAAAGCCCGATTTGCCGCCGTAATTGTTCTTCAGCGCCGCGCTCTTTGTATCCTCGAGGATCATCTGCGAAAGCTCGGCGTAACGCTTGTGGTCAAAATTCAACTCGGTCGGGTCGGCCGATGGCGGGCGAATATAGTTAATGTTCACCTTATCCGGCTTAAGATCATATTTAAGGAAATCGTACCAATCAAAGATCGTATCTTCGTTCGAACGCATAACGCATGTGCACGTCTGGATATCAAGCTGCGGATATTGTTCGTTCTTCATTTGCTGCAATGTTCGGGCAGTATGGATCGCCTTGTCCCAACTTCCCTCTTTGCGGCGGATCTTTTCGTGAGCGTCCTTCATTCCGTCGATGCCGAGGGCGACGCTGACATTGAGATTGGGACATTCGTCCATGATGCGGGCGACATCCGGGAAAATACGCGGGTGTATCTGGCCGTCAGACATCAGGTAAACCGAGTCGAGCTTATTGTTTTCGTAGAAGGCCCTGACGATCTCAGGAAGGTCCTTTCGCGTGAAAGGCTCACCGCCCGCTAGAACGAGTACGCCCAAATTCCCGCCGAGCGTTTCAGAGATCTTTGCGATCTCGTGAGTTTTCATCTGCAGCTTTTTACGCGGGCGATCGTCGAGCTCTTCGGTAAAGAAACAGTGCGTGCATCGCATATCGCAAACGCTCGTAACCAGTATGTTCAGAAATACCGGCGAGATCGGCCTGCCGACCAGGATGCTGGCGTATCGTTTGAAAATTTCTTTTGTCGCAAAATCCATGATATTAGTCCGCACAAAGGTGCCGTGTTAAGATGCCCGGCGCCACTGCAACGTTTTACTTTATCTTAAAGGGTTGGTGCCGAGCAAGATATACTTGGTAACGAGAGCGAGTTGAATTGTACTTTAATTGTAATAATTTAGCCGCCTTTCGTGTGACGTATGCCGATCTGGTCGTACCGTTCCGCCTTTCTGGGCCTGTAAGATAAGATATGACTATGTTTCGCCGAATTTACCTCGACAATAGTGCCACGACGCCGGTTGATCCCCGTGTGGTTGAGGCAATGATGCCGTATCTCACGGACAAATTTGGCAACGCGTCGAGCATACATTTTTTCGGGCAGGAAGCCCGCGGCGCGGTGGATAAGGCACGGCATCAGGTTGCCGGGTTGATCAACACGCGGCCAAATGAGGTCGTATTCACATCGGGCGGCACCGAATCGAACAATCTGGCCATACGAGGCCTGATCGAGGCCTCTGGCAGTAGCCCGCACGTAAGTAGGGGCTCGCCTTCGGGGAAGAAAGACCACATCATTACCTCAGCGATCGAGCATTCGGCGGTGAAAAACGTCTGCGAAGACCTTGAAAAACTCGGCTACTCGGTGACTTATCTGCCTGTCTATGAGAATGGGGTCGTCCGACTCGAGGATATCGAGGCCACGATCACCGACCAGACATTACTAATTACCATAATGGCCGCAAATAACGAGATCGGAACCCTGCAGCCTGTCGCGGCGATCGGCCGTCTGGTCCGATCGCTGCGCGAGAATGGCAGGAAGATCTGGTTTCATACCGACGCAGTGCAGGCGGCGGGAAAGGTCCCGGTCGACGTCGAAGAGATTGGCTGTGATCTGCTGTCGATCTCGGCACACAAAATTTATGCACCTAAGGGTATCGGGGCACTTTACGTGAGGCGTGGCGTACGGCTTCATCCGCAGAATATCGGCGGCCACCAGGAACGTGAACGCCGAGGAGGCACTGAATCCGTATCGAATATCGTAGCTTTCGGCGAGGCGTGTAGTATCAGCGCGACCGAATTGGCCGAATCCTCAGAACAATTGAAAGATCTCCGTGATACCTTTGAAAACCGCGTCGGTGAATCGATCTCGGGACTAACTTTTAACGGAGACCTGAAAAGGCGACTCCCGAATATCTCAAATATCTCATTCGCCTCGATCGAGGGCGAAGGGCTGCTTATCAACCTTGATATGCAGGGCATCGCCGTCTCGACCGGCTCAGCATGTTCGTCGGGATCACTGGAACCATCACCGGTCATCCGCGCCCTCGACCCCGACGACGAACGAGCCCGCGGAGCAATACGTTTCAGCTTCGGGCGTTTTAACACCTCGGCCGATGTCAACAAACTTCTCGAAGTGCTGCCAAAGGCTATCGAATCAATCCGCCGTCTTTCTCAGAGGTGATCCTCTCCGCCAAATCTTACGAGGCTAAAGAAATCAGGTCCTGAACCCACATCTGACCGTCAAGACTTACCCACCGCAAGATATTGACCCTGTTCGCTCTCGTTTAGCCATTTTGCATAATTAGCTTTAACTTCTCGTCGGAGGACGTTCGATGACTCCATCGGTACATTACCCAGATCTGCCGAGTGGTCACGGATCGATTTCAGAACCAAAGAGAGCGGAATCTACTGCTTCTCCCATTCCGCGATAGTCAGGTAAACCTCCGGACTGAGGAGGGGAACGTCAGCATTTAGTGAGAGGAAAA
>JBGSXN010000019.1:0-4860 GCA_041751355.1 Pyrinomonadaceae bacterium | reverse complement strand
GTCACCTGCCGGCGGAGTGTAAATGATGTGCTCGTATATCTCATCGGTGAAGCAAAGTGCGTCAAACTCCTGGCAGAGCCCGCCAATGAATTCCAGTTCGTCCCGCGTAAACACCTTGCCCGACGGGTTATTCGGATTGCATATGATTATCGCCTTGGTCTTTTCACTGAACGCCGCTCTCAGCTCGTCCCGATCAAATACAAAACCGTCGGCGTTGGCATATAACGGAACATGTACCGGTTTGGCGTCCGAGAGTATCGCGTCGGGAGCATAATTCTCATAGAAGGGCTCGAAAACGACCACCTCCTCGCCCGGGTCGACCGTCGCCATCATCGCCGCGATCATCCCTTCGGTCGAGCCGCATGTGACCGTGATCTCGGTTTCGGGATCGATATCGAGCCCGAGAAACCATTTTGTCTTCTCGGCGATAGCATCGCGAAAGCTCTTTACGCCCCATGTGATGGCGTACTGGTTATGATCGGCTGCTATTGCCTCCATTGCTTTCTGTTTAATGTCCTCGGGTGCGGCAAAGTCAGGAAAGCCCTGTCCGAGATTCACCGCACCGTATTTGACCGCCTCGCGGGTCATCTCGCGGATCACTGATTCGGTAAAGCTTGCGGCCTTATTGGAAATTCGACTCTTTGATGGGGCTGTAATAGACATAAGGAAATTTAACCACATCTGCTATCCAGAGACGATTGCCGGGCGAACCAGCGGCAAACCACCCCCAGTATCTGCACATCAAACACGCGAGTTCTGCTTTAGATATGGTTGTTTATGAGGGTTAGGTGCGTTAGACTCTGAAGTTATCGTTTGGCGCGGAGGATATTTCTATGAAGTTTCGAAGCTTATTATCACTGGTTCTTATATTTTTGATCGCAGGCGCTGCTGCTGCACAGAACGTCGCGTCTTCCCCGACGGGTCCTATGATCGGTACGGAAGGGCTGGCAAAGGGATATCTGCTGGGGCCGGGCGATGAGATCACTGGACGAGTGCTCGGCGAAGAAGAGTTCAACTTTACCGCGTCTGTGAACGCCGACGGCAATATAATGGTTCCGTTCTTCGATAAACCCATCGTTGCGATGTGCCGAACCGAAAGAGCTTTGCGGGCCGATCTAATCATGCTTCTCGAAAAGCAGCTTCGCAATCCGCAGTTCAGCATGAACATCAAAGCTAACAGTCGGCCCCCGGCGACCGTTTTTGGTGAAGTAAAAACCCCGACCCACTGGGACCTTAAGCGGGTGGCGACACTTTACGAGTTGATAGCCCTTTCAGGTGGTCCGACGGAAGAGGCCGGCGGAGTGGTTGAACTCAAGCGGCCTCAGCCCCCTATGTGTGCCGAAGAAGCGGATTCAAAGGAATGGGCCAAAGCAGTTGCGGACGCGACCGGCGTTCCGACTCGGACTTTTAGCCTGTCGAGTATATTGAACGGGAACGAAAATGTAGCGATCTATCCGGGTGATATTATCCAGGTCCACCAGGCACCGCCGGTACACGTTGTCGGCGAAATTATGAATCCTCAAGGCCTCCGCCTCCGCGAAGAGGGAATGACCTTGACGGAGGCGATCGTGAAACTCGGTGGGCTTCGGCGCGAGGCAAAGACCAAAGACGTCAAGATCTACCGCAGAAAGAGTGGGGATTCTAATGATCGGATCGTGTTAACCGCAAACCTCGACGATATAAAGAAACGTGGTGCTAAGGACCCGATGCTTGAACCTTATGACATTATCGAAGTTGATCGGGCGAGGGACAGCATCGCGAAAACCATTTTAAAGGTTGCTTTGGGAGCTGGTCAGACGCTCGTTTCGAGCGGTGCTTCCAGCATAGGATATCGCGTACTTTATTGATATCAGCTTCGCATTTCTTCCGCGTTTTTATAGATCTCGTCGATCACCGCTTTGTATCGTTCATCCACGACCCGGCGCTTAACCTTAAGCGTCGGGGTCAACTCGCCGCTCTCTACGGTCAGTTCCTTTTCTAAGAGGGCAAAAGCCTTTACCTTTTCAAACTGTGCGAGCGAGGCCGTCGCAGATGCTATCTGCCGGGTGAAAAGGTCGATTATCCTCGGATGCTTGCAAAACTCTTCGGGCGTCGAGATATCGAGTTCTTTGAGGGCCGCATACGATTCGAGCATTTCAAAATTAGGCACGATCAGTGCGGCGGGGAATTTTCGTCCGTCGCCGACCAGGACGGCCTGATTCACGAATCTCGATGACCGCAGCATCTGTTCGATCAGAGACGGGGCAATGTATTTGCCGCCAGATGTCTTGAATAGCTCTTTCTTTCGATCTGTGATGCGCAGAAACCCGTCCTCGTCCAGATCGCCGATGTCACCGGTCCGGAACCACCCGTCGTCCGTGAACGCGGCCTTTGTTTCAGCATCCTTACGATAATAACCCTGCATCACGCCGGGCCCTTTGACCTCGATCTCACCGTCGGCGGCGATACGTACTTCGACGTTTCTGATCGGGCGCCCGACGGTACCTACTCGGAGAGCGGACGGATTATTCGACGACACGACCGGCGAAGTTTCTGTCAGCCCGTAGCCCTGCATTATTGCGATGCCCGCCCCGGTAAAAATCAGATTTATCTCGTCGGGCAGTGCGGCCCCGCCTGTTATGCAAAATCTCAGCCGGCCGCCAAAGAAATCACGTAGCTTCGAATACACGATCTTGTCAGCGATTCCGTGCTTTGCCGCGAGAGCTATCGACGGCGCCTGGCCATCACCCGTGGCAAGGGCGTATTCCTTTGCCACGTCGATCGCCCAGTCAAAGATCATCTCGTTGACACGCCCCGATTGTGCCGCTTTCAGCCGCGCTCGTTCAAAAACCTTTTCGAAAATTCTCGGAACTCCGATAAAGATCGTCGGCCTTACCTCTTTCAGGTTCTCAGGTACTTTTTCGATAGATTCGGCATAATGCACGCGCATTCCATAACGGATATACACGTACATCCCGGTCCGTTCAAATACGTGAGACAGCGGCAGCACCGACAATGATATGTCTTCGCCTGAAAACGGGTATTTTTCACTCGCTCCGTGGACGTTGGATATCAGGTTGGCATGCGTCAGCATCACCCCCTTTGGCTCGCCCGTAGTTCCGCTGGTATAGATCAGCGTTGCGATATCGCCCGGAGCTATTGCCTGGCTTAACTGCTCGATAAGTTCAGGCGATTCCGCCTTGAGGTCCGATCCCGACGCCTCAAGCTCGGCGAATGACACGACAATATCGTCCTCCAGTCCGCCGAGATCGAAAAGGACGACCTTCTCGAGCGATTCGCAGTCCTTTAAGGTCGGCCGCAGCCGCTCGAACGTTTTCCGGTCCTGCAGGAAAAGCACACGTGCCTCTGAATCATCGATTATGTACTTGACCGCGTCCGGTGTGAGCGTCGTGTAGATCGGAACGTCGATGATGCCGGCAAACTGGCATCCCGCGTCCGACAGCGTCCATTCGGGTGAATTCGCCGCAAGGATGGCGGCCCGGTCGCCCTTTCGCAGACCCAGCGAATAAAGGCCGAGGGCAATATCGCCAGCCTTTTCGACGACCCTTCTCGATGATATGGGCCACCACTCGCCGTCCTTTTTATGGTTTAATGCATTCGGCAGATCGTATTCTGAGGCCGATCGAAGGAATAATTCCGGCAGCGTTGTCGGGTCGACAGAGGTCAGCCCACCCTCGTAAAAGCGGGCGATCGGCTCGGCCACATTCTCTCGTGATTCGATCATTTCGCAATTCCTCCGAAAAACAATTTCAGCACTTCGCCGGCCATGGGCGCGAGCGGATACGATTTCTTGGACAGCACCCAATTGGTGACCATTTCATCGAGAGCACCGTAAAGTATCTTGGCGGCGACGACCGGTTTCACGTCACTGCGAAATTCACCCGCCGCCTGGCCGTCCTCGATCGTTCGCTTAATAATGTCCAGGTAATCACCGAATCCCGCGGCTGAAAATTCGCGCATATGTTTGGTCGAGCCTCTCAGCTCGACCTGGAAAACTATCGCCAGGTTGCGGTCCGCACTTAAACGTTCGAGATGAAGCTCCGCAATTCGCCGAAGCTTATCAATCGGTGTCGTGATGGATGCAAGTTCCCGTTTGCCCTCCGCGATAAACTCATCCATCGCCCGGTCAAATATGGAATGCAGGATCTCATCCTTGCTTTTGAAATAAAGATAGACAGTTCCGTCGGCAATGCCCGCCTCGGCCGCTACGTCAGAAACTTTCGAACTAAAATACCCGTTTCTCGCAAAGACCTTGATCGCGGCCTTCAGGATCGCCTCGCGTTTGTCGACAACTTGTGCTTTTGCAGGGGCTCCGCCCCGAACAGATCTGGTCATAAGCGGGATAATGAATGAATAGCCATTCAGCACCCCTAGGCTATACCAAGTCTGGAGCTAAAAGCAAGAAAAGTTCGTGATCTGTGTTCAGGAGTCGAACGAAGGCAGGAAATGGCGGAGAGGACAGGACTCGAACCTGCAAGCGCTTACGCGCGGTAGTTTTCAAGACTACTGCCTTACCAATTAGGCTACCTCTCCGCATGCAAGAGACGAATAAAAAATATACCCGATAGGCCGGGGTAAGACAAATTTATTTCGCGAAAGCGGACTTTCAGAAAATCTTATGAATACTGCGGACAGCCTATTTGCGGTCTTTAAGCAATCTATTGATCGTAGCATCGACCTTGCCGACGTGGTCCCACCCCATCGCGCTCATTTCTATTTTGCCCGCACGGTCTATAACGAAATAGGCAGGATAGCCCATCCGAAATCTGCCGTTGGCATCCCGCGTGGCGTATTTGAACATAAGGTCAGAACTATTCGGCAGGATATCAAACTCGAATGGACTGCGGCGTATGAAGGCGT
>JBGSXN010000018.1:0-11503 GCA_041751355.1 Pyrinomonadaceae bacterium | reverse complement strand
AAATAGGTGTAAGTAAAAAGCCGGATCATTCGACCCGGCTTTTTCAGATCTGCTGTGATCCAACACTATTTGCCCGGGATCTTCAATTCACGTCCTGCACCCAACACGGAATTGGGAAGCAGGCCGTTAAACTTAGCCAGTTCGGTAGCGTTGATCTTTTCGCGATCGGCAACCTTCTTGACCGTATCACCGGCCTTTGCCTTGATCACTCGAACGTTATTCGGAACGATCGCGGCGGCGGCATTAATCGGACGCGAGTAACTCGTGGCTACGACATTGTTGCCCTGCACCGGAACAAACACCTTGCCCTGGGGCGTCTTCATACCCGGATTGGCCGCCATCAGGTCGGCGATGCTAACACCCGTTCGGTTGGCTATGTTCTGCCAGGTTTCGCCGGCAGACGAGTTTGCCAGATTAGTGTTATTGACCTTCGAAGCCGGAATTCGCCTGAACAGTGCAACGACCTCATTTGCCTTGCCGCCAGGAACGTTGACGATATAGGGTTCCGGCGGCGTGATATTGCCGCGAAGATGCGGGTTCAGATATCGGAGATATTGGACCGTCGTATCAGACGATTGGGCCAACAGGTTAAGATTGGTCGATGCCGGCACGCGAACACGGTCGTATCTCAGCGGGGCCGCAGGCCGGATGTGCCCAAAACCATAATGGTTCGGGTTATTTGCGATCAGGATAGTCGCCAGAATGTTCGGGACATAGTTTCGCGTTTCACGCGGCAGATACGGATATGCTGCCCAGAAATTAGCCACGCCGGCACGGCGGATCGCCTTATCAACGTTGCCCTCGCCGCAATTGTATCCGGCAATAGCGAGTTCCCAATTGCCGTAACGATTAAAGAGGAACTTCAAATATCGGGCAGACGCACGTGTGGCCTCGTCAAAACTGTTTCGTTCGTCGACATATGCCGTTCGCCTGAGCCCGTATCGGGCACCGGTACCGGGGATAAACTGCCACAATCCGGAAGCAGCCATATGCGACATCGCACTCGGTTTCCATGCACTCTCGACCTGGCCGAGCCATGCAACATTCTCGGGAATACCTTCTTCCTTGAATATTCGTCGGGCCATCAGCATGAACATTCCGGAGCGGTAAAGACCGACCTCCATCGTTTTCTGGCCGCGGCCGCGGTAATAATTGATGTACTGCTGGATCATCGGATGAACCTGAAAAGTAAATCCGAGGGATTTGTTAGCGACGGCGTACTGGATGTATTGGTATTGCTGCTGAGCGATCGGATTCGATTCGACCTCTAATTCGGCAGGCGTAAGTTCCAGTTTGGACAGTTCGTCGAGCGGCGACGGTTCAAATTCCTGTGTATTAAATCCGACGCGAAGCAGCGGCGACGATGCATCGATGTTCTGTGCAACTGCTGTATTCGACGGGCCGTAAGGCTTAACCGTGGAACTCTTACTGAGATTTGCAACTGTGTCAGCAAGAGCAGAGTCGATATTCCAGTTACACGTCAACGCCAGGTTCGAGACCTGGGGCAACTGAGCCTCGGAAGGAAATTCGATCCGATAAATAGTTTCGATCAACTGGTTATAGCAATTGTGAAGACGCTGTTCGCGCTGAATATTGAGTGTTGAATATAGGAAAACCTCAATGGATTTGTTAAATTTCTCACCTGCCATCGAGCGGTTTTCGTCGACATATGCGAGCAGTCCCTCTCTAAACGAGATCCCCGATTCGAGGAGGACCTGATTTACCGCCTGCTGTGCTCGCGCCACTTCCGGAGTCAGCGTTCCGCTGCTCGATTTGACGCTCGTCACCTGAAAACGGGGGACGGAAACAAATACGAATAATGTTAGTGCTGTTAAACCGAATATCTTATAAATGCTTGTTTTCATTAAGTTCGTAATTAAAGTGTGCTGGTCAGGAAAAAGACTGAATCGACCGGTGATTGCAAAGATTTTTGAATCTCACTGATAATTTTAACGCCAAGATCGGCTAAAAGTTCCCATCTGCGCTACTCAGACGGCCTGATGACAGGCAACTATCGGAGAATACCACTTTTTTATTTTCGGGTCAAAACCCGAAACTCCCAACAAAATAAGGGGTTCGTCGATTTAACCCCGCTTTACGACGCCTGCTGCGTTTTGGCTTTCGCCTTTTCCGGCAGTGTTTTTGCCGGTCTGAGAGCGGCATCAAATACCTGGCGAACGTTCTCAACAAATATAAACGTTAAATCGTCACGAACTTCCTGTGGAAGGTCCTCGAGATCCCGCTCGTTCGGCGCGGGCAAAATGACCGTTTTGATCTTGGCCCGACGCGCTGCAAGCAGTTTTTCTTTGACACCGCCGACCGGCAAAACGTTGCCACGTAATGTGATCTCGCCCGTCATCGCGACGTCCTTGCGGACCGGACGCTGTGAAAGTACGGACACCAGAGCCGTCGCCATGGTGATGCCGGCGCTCGGTCCGTCCTTAGGTATCGCCCCCTCGGGGAGGTGGATGTGGATATCAAAATTGTCGAGTACGGTCTCATCAATACCAAGTTCGGCGGAGCGTGCTTTGGCGTATGAAAAGGCGGCCTGGGCCGATTCCTGCATTACTTCGCCGAGCTGCCCGGTCAACTGCAGTTTGCCCTTCCCTTTTGTCTTCAGGGCCTCGATAAATAGGATATCGCCGCCGACGGCCGTCCATGCAAGTCCGGTCACGGTACCTATCTGGTCTTTCTTGAGCGCTCCTTCGTTAAAGATCCGCGGGGCCCGCAGGTACCCTTTGACGGACTCAGCAGTTATCTTGACCTGCGTAAAGTCTTGATCCAGTTCGGCCTTGCGGCGGGCGACCTTGCGGCACACTTTGCCTATCTCGCGTTCGAGATGTCTGAGGCCGGCCTCCTGGGTATATTCCGAGATGATCTTCGTGATCGCTTTGCGGTCAAACTTGACGTCGCTCTTGGCGAGGCCGTTTTCCTCGATCTGTTTGGGGATCAGGTGACGCTTCGCGATCTCAAGCTTTTCTTCCTCGGTATAGCCAGACAGCGAAATTATCTCCATGCGGTCGCGCAAGGCCGGCTGTACCGTATCGAGGACATTCGCCGTGGTCATGAACATCACATTCGATAGGTCGAACGTAACGCCAAGATAATTATCGCGAAACGCAAAATTTTGCTCGGGGTCGAGCACCTCCAGCAAGGCGCTGGACGGGTCACCGCGAAAATCCGCCCCAACCTTGTCTATCTCGTCCAACATGATCAGCGGGTTATTGGTCCCCGCCTGCTGGACAGCCTGAATAATGCGGCCCGGCATTGCACCGACGTACGTGCGTCGATGCCCGCGGATCTCAGCTTCGTCATGAAGGCCGCCAAGGCTGAGACGCACGAATTTACGGTTCAGCGCCCTCGCCACCGAACGCCCAAGCGAGGTTTTACCAACTCCTGGCGGGCCGACCAGACACAGGATCGAACCTTTTGGCTTTTCGCGGAGCTTGCGAACGGCAAGTGACTCGACGATGCGTTCTTTGACCCGCTCGAGGCCGTAATGGTCCTCGTCGAGGATCTTCTCGGCCTTCTGCAAATTAAGATTGTCCTTTGATGCAAGCGACCACGGCAGGTCGGTCATGATATCGAGCCAGTTTCGCAGCGTCGCGGTCTCGGCCGTATCGGGGTGCATCCGTTCGAGCTTTTTCAGTTGGCGAAGCGATTCTTCCTCAGCGCCCTCGGGCATTTTTGCCTTTAGGATCTTATCTCGATACTGCTCTATCTCCTCGTAAAGTTCATTTCCCTCACCGAGTTCGCCCTGAATTGCCTTTAATTGCTGACGCAGGAAATATTCGCGCTGAGACCTGTCAATATCGGCTCGTGCCTGCGTATTTATCTCCTGCTGAACGGTAAGGACGTCGATCTCTTTGCTGAGAAGATCGTTTACCCGGCGAAGCCTCGGCACCGGATTTTCGATGTCGAGCACGCTCTGTCCGTCCTCGACCTTTAATTCGAGATTCGAGGCCGCAAGGTCCGCCAAGCGGCCGGCGTCATCAAGGTTGGCAATGATCGCCAGCACCTCGGGCGAGATATTCTTGCCCAACGACGCCGCACGTTCCATCGAGCCGCGTACATTCCTGACAAGTGCCTCTACCTCAAGCGAATTCTCCGGAGCAAGCGGTTCTGATATAGGGGTGACCTTTGCCCGCACATATTCGCCTTTGCCCGTAACGGAATCGACACGGCTGCGGGACAATCCCTGGATCAGTATGCGAATGCGTCCGTCGGGAAGCTTGAGCATTCGCATAATGATCGCGACTGTGCCCATCGTAAAGAGGTCTCCCTGCTCGGGCTCTTCTTTATTAACATCCTTCTGAGAAACCAGCAGGATCATTCGGTCCTCGCTCAGTGCCTTTTCAACGGCCCTGATCGAACGATCTCTGGAAACAAACAGCGGCACGATCATGAACGGATAGATCACGATGTCACGCAAAGGGAGCACGGGCAGCTCCGACGGGATCTGCATCATCGGTTCGATAGCCTCGGAATCAGCGAGCGCAACCGGGAATTCGTCGAGTTCAACCATAACCTTCTATGTTAGGAAAATGCGCGGGAAAGGGCAAAAGTAAGCATTTGCGGGAGAACGTATTCTGAGGATGGCCTGCAGTTTAAATAGATTTAGGAAACCCAAGACTCCGACAGCGTCTCGGCTTGCTGCAGCACCAGTTCAATTGCTGCCTTTTCCGCATCCGGTGGATATTTGTATTTTCTCAGAATGCGCTTGACCATTAGGCGGAGCCTTGCACGGACTGTCTCTCTGACCGACCAATCGACCGTTGTGCTTCGGCGGAGACTTTCGGTAAGTTCAATTGCGATCTTTTTCAGGGTTTCATCTGTGAGTTCTCTTACGGATGCCTCGTTCTCGACAAGGGCGTCGTAAAAGGCCGTCTCATCCTGGTTTAATCCGAGCTGTTCGCCACGTTTCGCGGCCTCGGCAAAATCCTTGGCGAGCCTAACTAGTTCTTCGATCACCTGCATCGTCTCGATGGCTCGGTTGTGATACTTGTTCAGCGTGGCGGCCAGCATTTCTGAAAATTTCTTGCTTTGGACAACGTTTGTTCGGAGCTTTGCCTTTATCTCGTTGGCGAGAAGCCGTTCGAGTAATTCAACCGCCAGGTTTCGCTGAGGCATCAGCCGTACTTCCTCGAGAAATTCATCCGACATGATCCCGATATTCGGCCGGTCGAGGCCGGCAAACGAGAAGATATCCAGCACCTTATCGGACGAGACGGCCCGACTCAAAATCTGCTGAATTAGCAGCTCACGCTGCTCGTTCTTAAATCGTTTCTGCGATTCCTCGGGCTTACCAATGAAAACCCGGACGGCTTGAAAGAAAGCTATTTCCTCACGGTATCCGATGGCTTCATCAAGAGTGCAGCAAAGGGCAAATGCCGTTGTAAGCTTTGTCACACTATCGAAAAATTTCTTTTTCCTTTCCGGACCTAAGCCAAGAATGTGATCAGCGGCATCAGGCAAAAGCGTTATGGCTTCGGTTTCAAAGTCCTGATAATCAAACCCGTGAAACATTCCGCGGATGACTGTGATTTCTTCCTCTACAAGAGGAAGTGCCTTTTCCGCCGCCTCGCTGTAAAGCTCGCCTTCGCCGTCGGCCTCGGTGTATTGTTTCATGGCGGCCCTAAGCTCATGACCGATGCCGATATAATCGACTACTAAGCCGCCCTCTTTCTCCTTGAATACCCGATTGACCCTTGCGATTGCCTGCATTAGCGAATGGCCACGCATCGGTTTGTCGATATAGATCGTGTGCAGACTAGGAGCGTCAAAACCGGTCAGCCACATATCGCGAACGATAGCGATCTGAAAGTCGTTGTCCGGGTCCTTAAAACATTTTTCCAGATCTTTCTTAACCTTTCTTGGATAGATGTGCGGCTGCAAGCTGGCTTTATCGCTCGATGAGCCGGTCATTATCACCTTCACAACGCCTTTTGTCGGGTCAGGATCGTGCCATTCGGGCCGTAGAGCTGTAATCGCGTCATAGAGCCTTACACAGATCTCGCGTCCCATACCGACAAACATGGCTTTGCCCGGGCCAGCGGTCGTCTTTGCCATTTCGGTCTGTCTCGCTTCGAAATGCTTTACAAAATCCGCTGCTATCTTATTCAGCCTCTGTTCCGCTCCGACCACTTTTTCAAGCGCGGACCAGCGGCTGTGCGACCGTGCCCGTTCGCTTTCTTCGTCATCTTCCGTTAGTTCCTCGACCTGTTCGTCCAGGGTCGGTGATTCTTCAGGGTTCAGTTCGAGCTTTGCAAGCCGGTTTTCATATAGGATCGGAACGGTGGCGCCGTCTTCCTGCGCCTGCTTCATGTCGTAAATGTCGATGTAGGTTCCGAAGACCGCCTGCGTGTCCCGTTCCAGCATCGAGATCGGTGTTCCGGTGAAAGCGATAAACGACGCTCTCGGAAACGCCTCATGCAGATAGTGCGCAAAGCCGTATTTGACCTTTCCGGTTCTAACGTCGATGGTGGCATTAAGCCCGTATTGCGTCCGGTGTGCCTCGTCTGCGATTACAACGATATTTGAGCGGTCTGATAGTTGCGGGAATTTTACTTCATCATCCAGGAGGCTGAATTTCTGGATCGTGGTAAAGATGATTCCGCCCGATGGCCGGTTTGCCAGCAAGTCGCGAAGCTCCTGGCGGGTTTCGGCCTGCTTCGGAGTTTCCCGCATCAACTCTTTCGCATGGCTGAATGTTGCGAATAACTGCCCGTCGAGATCGTTGCGGTCGGTGACGACAATTATCGTCGGGTTTTTCATTTCCGGAGCAGTTATGACCTTTCCGGCATAAAACGCCATTGAAATACTCTTGCCCGAACCTTGAGTATGCCACGCTACGCCGATCTTGCCTTCTTCTTCGGGCTTTGTCGCTTCCAGCGTTTTTGCGAAGGCCTTTCTCACCAAGTGAAATTGATGATAAGCGGCGATCTTCTTTATCGTTTCCTTTTCTTCTTCAAACAGGACAAAGTCGCGGATATATTCGAGCAGAAAATCGCGGCGGAAAAGTCCCCGGATTAGGGTTTCCGTTTCGTTGCTTTTTCCCAGCGGGTCCAGAGTCTCTCCGTCGATCGTTCGCCACAGGCCAAAGCGTTCATAATCCGCCGTCAGGCTTCCCACGCGGGCTTCGCGCATGTCCGCGATAACGAGCAGCTCGTTAAAAATGAACAGGTCGGATATTTCTTCCTTGTACGTCTGAAGCTGTTTGTACGAATCGTAGATGGTCGTATTGATGTCCGCCGGATTTTTCAACTCGAGGACCGCGATCGGCAGGCCGTTGATAAAGATTATAATGTCCGGCCGCTTAGTGCTCTTTGCACCCTTTATCGAAAACTGATTGACCGCGAGGAATTCGTTATTGTCGACATTCTCAAAATCAATGATCTTTACAAAGTCAGCCTTTGTCTCGCCGTCCTCCTGAAACTGCACCTTGACGCCGTCGCGAAGCTGCCGGTGAAACTCGCGGTTGTTCTGGATCAGCGAAGGAAAGTTCGGACGCGTGATCTGTGTGATCGCATCCTCTATGGCAGCAGCCGGAATACCCGGATTCAACGCCGTCAGCTTTTCACGCAATCGCCCAAGAAGAACAACTTCCCGATAATCCTTCCGCTCGGGAATAACGCCACCCTCTGGATCGCCTGCCAGTCTTAAGCCTCCCTCTGGGAGGTGGGAGGGTTGCCTGGCAATGTAAACGTATCCGAGCTCGGCGAGGATGCCGAGTAAGTGATTTTCGAATTGTTCTTCGGTTATTTTCAGCGTGATGACCTTGCACGGCGGGGCGCAGCGGGCTTGGTTCCGTTTGTCGGCAATTTGCGTTTGATTTCGGACGGCGTCGCAGCGGCGGTTCGCTTGACCGCGGCCTTCTCGGTTTCGAGGGGCACAAATTCAAACCTGAACTCACGTCCAAGGGCAAGGCCGATCTTAACCAGAGACTCTATAGTGAAGTTAGTCGCCCCCTGCAGGACCTTATTTATGTATGCGCGACTCGATCCGATCCGGCGCGCCAGTTCCGCCTCAGTTACACCGCTATCTTCCATCGCGATATAAATCTGCTCCGATAATTCGACCTTAGCTCCGTCAATATAATAGCTTCCATTCGCCTTAGAGGCATCGATCATTTTTTGGAATCGTTCCGCCGCCGTTAGTTTTTTCTCAGTCATTTTTCTCACCTTTCTCTTTCAAATATGCGTCTCTGATCTTCGACGCTTTAACGATCTGTTGCCGTACGTCGCGTTTTTCACTGCCCCGCTTACCGCGAAATCCATGCGAACAAATTATGAGTCTCTTGTTATCATAAAAGAAGACGATCCGGGACGTTTTGGTTCCTTTAAACTCATAAAAGTCCTTATCGAGAGCACGTATCTGTTGCAGATTCTTAACGACGCCGAAATTAGCTGTCCGCTCCAACAGATAGTTAAGGCGGGCATGGTCCGATTTAGGGTCTAAACTCAGTTGCTCCAGGAAATTCAAGACCTGACACTCTCCGCCGCTCACCCATCCCCTGACCTCAAATGCGGGACCTTTGCGAATTATCTCTGTCGGCATAGTGTTAACCTATAGGTTGACACTCTTCCAAATTACTCTGATGGTGGAAGGATGTCAATACGTTGTCATTACATTTTCTTAGCCATTAGGGTAGGGGTGACCTCGTAGCCGTTTTCGGAAACGTATCCGAGCTCGGCGAGAATGCCAAGTAAATGATTTTCGAATCGTTCTTCGTTAATTCGCACGAGTCATCTTCTCTTACGACTTGTCGAGACAGTTGGGGTGCTCTCGTGCGCCTTCAAACCCTTGATCAAGAAGTCGGCGATTTTCTGAAATTTACTTACCGTCGTCTTAGTAATCTTTAGATCCTTTCCAGTTAGATAAGCTTCTTGAATGGCCCGATTAAAGTGAGTCTTGCTAAACTTCGAGGCACCGGGATAAGCGAAGTTTTGTATCCTTATCTTTTCTTTCTCGGAGAAGAGGGATTCCATGCTCAACTTGCTCCAAGTTGTATTAATGTCCGAAAGCGTGAAAATCCTATCAGTGACTAAACCGCCAAACTTGTCCTGATAGCGTAGTTTCTCTTTCGCTCCTGCTTCGTCGGAATCTAATAATGCCACGAAATTTCGACCCCACGCCAAATATAGTTGGATCGGCGCATCAAGTGTCCCGGCACCCCCTCCAGGTAATAAATTAAGGTTAAACTTGCCATTTAGAACGACTTCAAAAATGTACTTGAAGGTATAAAAGTCGTTTTTACCCTCCAGCATGATCACATTTGGAACGTTTTCAAGTTTGCTTGGCGAGTAGTCGAGGACTTCAAGGATCGGCTGGAAATACGTCGTCTGGTTCGGGTGGGATGCAACAAACTCACGGTACTTGTGCAACGTCACTTTCGTGTTCGCCGAATGTAGGAAATCTGTCTCTTTGCCTTCGATTGCTGAATTTTTGACGATGTATGTACCCTCAAGCCAATCGGGGTTGATCAAGTAGTGGCTGTGTGTCGCGTAAATTAACGTCGCGTTTTCAGGGAACTGCCCGAAATTCTTGAGCAATAAGGCTTGGGCGGCGGAATGTAGATTTGACGCGGGCTCGTCAAATAGGAAAAGCAGGTTGTTACGCTGCGTTCCACCTCGAAAGCCTCTGAATTGCGTTAATAGTAGAAAAACGAAGAACCACCTAAAGCCTAACGAACGTTCGCTGATTTTCGAATACTCACTCCCCTCCTTCAGTCGCACCTGAAGATAAATACGTTCGACTTCCTCACCGCCAACTTCCGTTTTCGTTTTGAAGGGCTCGAAGACGATCTCTTTGTCGACGGCCGTCGTCCCGAAAATTCTATTCCATTCGCTGAAAACCCGCTGACTAACTAAACTGCGCATCTTCAAAAGGACGCTTTCCAAAGATTCCCGAAGGTAGCTTAATAAAGATGCGTCACCGCGAATCCTAGAGAGTATATGATCTTCTAAGCTTGCGTTCGGATCATAGGTATGAAGTATGTCTTCGATTACCTGTCGATAGAAATTGTGGATTGGGGCAGGGGCCGGCGGGTGTTCGAGATAAATTCGATCTGGAAAGTCGAACAAGAAGTTCGGGAAGAAGAGGATATGCGGCATAATCGTCTTCACAAAGCCAACCATCTTACGCCAGTCGTCACCTTCAAGTTCTCTTATCTTTTTCGCCTTCTTTGTTTTTCCAAACGCGCTTAGGTTGCTATAAATCAACTTGGGATCCACGTCCTGGATTATCGAGTTTACAAATTCGAATTCTAATTCAACCGTGAACCTGTCCTCGATATCTTGATCTAAATAGAAGCCGAGTTCAGCTGCTAAGAATTCTTTTATTTGGTTTTTCTCGAAATCATTGAATTCATACCCAACTTCAATTTTTATGCTTCCGTTGAAAATTCCGGCCTTGTGCCGCGGGATGAGTCGGTAAAGATCGTCCTTCGAAAAGCCCGGCTGACTTATTGGATCGACATTTCGAATCCGAGACTCAAAGAACGCCATCGCTTCGAGGATCGTCGTTTTCCCGCTTTCATTAAGGCCAACTAACGTATAAACCTGACTAGTTGGAGTTGTGTTCAGGTCGAAGCGCAAGTGTTCGATACCTTTATAGTTCCAAATCTCAAAGTGCGTATGTTTCATATTGCATGCGAATTTGCCCGCTGATTAGCTTTGGCAAAAGAGAATTGCGGATCTGTGCAAGACAAACTATTTCTTCACTATTCTGCTTGATCTTTGCGACCAGCGGGTTCAGCAGAGATCCGAATTGTTCGCCAATTGATGAGTCTAACGGCGGAACCGAAAGTGAATATTTCGCCAGTGAATCAATCTGCACCCTTTGCCGCCCGCTTGTTCCAGTCATGCTTTGAATCGCGAAGTTTCGAAAATCTTCGTTGCGGCAGAGCAAATACGCAAAGTATTCGGGTAAGCCCTTCTTTGAACGTAAAACAATAAACTCGGTCGATCCCCAGCCGATTTCTTGGTCGTTTAGAAAATCAACAAAGGCAGTTTTTCCATTTTCCAAGCAAGGAGTTATCCGAGCTAAGAGGGTGTCACCATTCTTGAATCTCATTCCGGAACTGAACTCGCGATCTACGACGGCAGAAACGCGATGGCCCGAAGTTGGAGAGCTCGCCATGTCAAGGTATTTGGCAATTGCTCCTTTCGTCAGACTTCGTAAAGGATTGATTTCGAAGACTTGATGCAAAGATTTTTCTTCCCAGCCCTTCGGAATCCCGTTTTCGAAGTTGGAGGGGAAGAGTTTCGCGATTTCGGGGGAGGCGGAGGTTGAGGGCCGGGTTTCAAGGTTAGCGTGGACGGGTTCAAAGTCCACAAACCAAGCCTTAAACAAAGCCCGGGCCATCGCCTCCAAAGTCGCATTCATCCGCCGGTTAAGCTCGATCTTGTCATCCAGCGACGAAAGAATCTTGGCAATTCCTCTTTGTTCTTCGAAAGGCGGAAGTTTCAAATACAGGTTGTTGAACGCTTCGCGATTAACTCTC
>JBGSXN010000017.1:0-53540 GCA_041751355.1 Pyrinomonadaceae bacterium | reverse complement strand
CGTCGGGGCAGGTATCTCCGGTACGATTTGGCCCAACTGAAGTCCTGCAAAGTCGGGCAGCGTTACGCCGTCCGGCAGAGGTTGGTAGAACGTCATGTAAAACCGGCCCTGTGCCTCAGCGAGCCAGCCGACCCAGCCGTTTGAGAAAGTGGCATACCACTCATCCCACGCGCCACCCAATTCATGCCGCAGTTGAGCCCGGCCTGTAAGCTCAAATCGATTTCCGTTGTATGTTCCTTTTAATCCCAGTTTAAGGGGCGATTGTGATTCGGCGATCTCGGCCACCTTGCCGAGGTCTTCGAGGGCCCGGTCGTTTCGGGCAATTGCCGATCTGCAAAATGGACATACGATAACAACGGTTGACCCCGACTTGAATTCGAGAGGGCCAGCGCAAGACGGGCAATTTGCCGAGAGCACACTCACAGTGTGGAACCTCCGGCTTTTTGAGTTATTGGATGACCGCGGTCAATTTTTAAGACACGGACGTCTGTCGCAGCGAGGCGAGCCGCCAACTCTCTCTTCCAATCCCATTCCGGACGAGTACGACAGCAATAAAGGTTGAAAGTAGCTATTTCGTATTCAGGATAGGTATGGCAAGCCAGGTGTGATTCGGTCAGGGCGACCATCCCCGTCACGCCGCCTTCGCCGTCGAATTTGTGCCAGACAGCGTCGATTGATATGAGCCCAAGGTCCGCGATGACTGCCTCTATAACCGAGCGAATTACAGACTCGTCACGCAGCGCAGCTTTGCTGCAACCCGCCGCCTCGATAAGCCATTCGGTACCTACGATCATTTCTTAGCTAAAGCCTAACAAAGTTCTTGAAAGTAAACTCGGAACTTGCGTTCTAACGCCTGGGTTATAATGCAAGTGCACCTGAAGTATGTCGAAGAAAACTATAGCTAAGTTTTTCCTATTTGTCATACAGGCGCTGTTTCTTTCGCTGATCCTGCCGGCATGTTCCAAGCTGTTGTCCGACCAAAAGCGGGTCGTAATCTCACCCAGATACGGACCGCCTTTTGTGGCCGGACGACTGATCTCGCCGGATATCGTGGAAAGCAGCGGCATTGCTGCGTCTCGATGCCAGAATGATATTTTCTGGACACACAACGATTCGGGTGACGACGCCTTTATTTTTGCTTTCGGCCGTAATGGCGAGCATCTCGGTGCCTGGGGAGTCCAGAACGCCGTCAACAGGGATTGGGAAGACATTGCTTTAATAAAGGATAAAAACGGCAAGTGCTTTCTATATATTGGTGAGATCGGCGACAACAAGAATAGGTGGCCAGTACTCTCGATCTACCGGATCCCGGAACCTGAGATAATGCCTGAGCACGCATCGTCGTCACCCAGCCAGCCGTTGGCGACTGACCCTGCCGAGGTGCTGCAATTCCGCTATCCGGATGGTGCCCGGGACGCTGAAACGCTGATGGTTCACCCGCAAACCATGGATATCTATGTTTTGTCCAAATTGGAGTCCGGGCCGGCGGGTGTTTATCGTATCAAGCCAATTTTCCAGTTTGACCGGATCCAGACCGCAGAAAAAATCGCGGATATCACCGTGCCGGCAGTTCCAAACGGGTTGCTGACAGGCGGCGATATAGCTCCGGACGGCCGTCGTTTGGTCGTCTGCGATTACCTGCAGGCATATGAATTCAGCCTTCCGACCGGCGTCGACGATTTTGAAGAGATCTGGCGACAGAGTCCAGAGGCAATAGATCTCGGAAAACGGAAGGCCGGCGAGGCGATCGGCTATAGCTCAGATGGCAGCGCGATATACGCGACAAGTGAGGGACCAAACTCGCCCTTGATCACAGTTCGCACAAAATAAAAAGTGCCGGCAAAACTGATGCCGGCACTATCGAAAAACCAACTCAAGCGTTATTGCACGATCGTAAACTTACTCTTGTTCTCTATGACCTCGGCTCCGGCGACGCGGTCCTTTATCTGGACCTTTATCTCATAGTTGCCGGCGCTCATCTGAGAAGTAGGCAGCAGCCGGGCAAGCGTTAGTCGCTGGCCTGAATCGCTAAGGCCGGTCCAATCCTCTTTTTGCCGAAGAATTTCTCTGCCGTCTTGCGTCAAGATATAGTCGACATCAACGGCCGGACGCAGAGTTGTCTGATCGATCTGTGCGTTATATACCTGCATATAAATACCGACCTCTTCGCCTTGACGGTAGGTCGACGCAAGATTCGGAATCACCTTTGCATTTCCAATTACAAACTTACGGCCGATATCGGCTTCGCTGGTTGTACGTAAGGTCGAGGTAAGTACCATTGACGAAGTCGATAATTTCTTCTCATCATACTTAGGAACCTGGAAACCCATGTTTACGATGCCTTTGCTGCCGGATTTAACGTCGCGAACAACAACATCGACCTTATACGTCCCCGGCGTCAGAGCGATGGCTTTTTGATAAACCGATTTTTTATCACGAGCATCCGCCAGCTCGGCCGCCGTTGCGGTCGCCGTTACCGAATCCTCAAAGATACCCGATCGTTTGCCCGACACGGCCGTAATACGACCAAAAATATTCATCGATGCCTGCTCTAATCCGCCGATGGATTCGAACGATAATTCTTTATTATGCGTCTGGACTGTAAATGCCGTAATAATGCGATCGTCAGACTGTCGGAAAAAGTCGATCCTTAGATCGAATTTGAGCGGGTTGTTATCGAGGACACCTGAGTCACCGCCGGCGATTCCCTGCAGATCGCTGAATTTCACCGCCGGAGGCCTCTGCAATCCCGAGATGATCTCCATTCGTCGAAACATCGAATCTTGTTCCCGCTGGTAATATTGCTGACCGCCGCCCATGCCGGATATCCGATCGCTTTTATTAGATAACCCAAGCTGCTCAGCAGTGGTCATGCCGGCTCCCGGTACCATAAGCAGGGCGTCTTTTTCGTTTGCGTTTCGCGCCAAGCGATATTCGCCGGTGCCTGTCGGGTCGACAAACTCAAGCTCAATACCGGAGCCAATGCCCTCAAGATTGCGATAGAACCATGTTTCGAACGGGTAAGTTGTCGTGGAACCGCCACCTTCATACGAAGGCCGATCGTACGAGCCGCCGGAGGGGCGCGATTCGACACCATCAGGCTTGCCCCATGCGATGTACACACGGCCGCGGTCTGTTTTCCAGCCGGGAATTCCTGAGGCAAAGTGCTCATTAGCATACGCGATTCGCTCGTAGTATTCCTCGCGATATTCATTTTCCTCTGTATCGGGGTTAGGATCGCGGCGACGCCAAAACTGCTCAATGAAATTCTCTCTCTCTTCGTCAGTGGCGAGGGCCTTAAAGGCTTTCGTCTCTTCTTTCGTTATGATGTAGGCCACATCATTATCAAGCCACTTCTTGTAGACTTTATTGGGTTCGACCTTAACATTGCGTGGCTTATCGGCGACGTCCTGACTCGGAGTTTGGGCAACAGCAGGAATGGCCCCGAGCAATAGGGACAACGCAAAGAGAAGTAAACTTCGATGAGATCTGAATTTCGACATAAACGTAAAGCTCCAACTAAACTTAATCGTGCCGGAATCCGTTCCGGGCAATGAACATAAAGATTTTAGTCACTAATTTCTACTATTTCAAGATGCCTGAGAAGGCCTGATGGGTTGCTCATTCATGCCGCGTTAGCCTCTGCATCGGTCTTGCGTTTTTTACCAAAGATCCATGCAATGAATACGGATACAAGATAAAGTACCATCATAGGTGCGGCAAACAACATCATGTTGATAACGTCAGCCGTCGGAGACACAAATGCAGCCACAATGAGAATCACGATCAACGATATCTTCCAGCTTCGGATCAATAAGCCCGGCGTCAAAATTCCGATTCGAGCGAGTACATATGAGACGGCCGGCATCTGAAAGATGACACCCATGGCGAGCATAATGAGTGTAACGAAATCGAAATAGTCGGTCGCGCTCAAAAGAGGTCTGAATTCAGATGACAATCCCAGCAGATAATCGAGTGCCGCAGGCATCAGAATGTAGTAGGCGAATGCTGCCCCGCCAATGAATGCGGTCGTGGAAAGGCCGATGAACGGCGTCACGTATGCTCGTTCATGCTTGTAAAGCGCCGGCGAGATAAAGCCCCAGATCTGCCAGAGAAGAAACGGTACCGATAAAGCTATCGCTGCGTACAACGAGACCGTAACATACAGAGTAAAGCCTTCAGGGGCAGTCTTTACAACAAGCCGCTCATCCGCGGTCGGTTGGTTTTCAGCTCCGACGGCGATGTCCACAGGGAGCTTGATCCCAGCCGGCACGACACCATTGCCGGTCAGCAGCGGTTCACTGGTGTAAAGACCCGGAATGCCGTTCCCATCAATTGCAACCACGCTCCCAACCGAGCTTCCTGGGGACACCACAGTCGTCCCGAGAGTAGTGGCCCGGGAAAAGACGAATCTTCCGGAATCTCCAACATTCAGAGAGCTTAGCGGCAGGACCTCTTGCTGGCCCGACAACCCTTGAAGCGGCACCTGCTGGCGCTCGATATCGGAAAGGGCACGGCGTATAGGTATCTGTAGAAACTTATAAATGTCTTCGGAAACCCAGAAACAGAACAAAAACGCTATCACAATAATGACGACAGACCCTATGAGCCGCTTGCGCAGTTCGTCGAGGTGCTCCAGAAAAGACATCTGGCCCCCTCGCTCTAATTCCGCCGAATTTGATCGAAGCTCCATTTAATTACAGCCAGTTTTTCTTGTCTTTCTCGATCGGCAGCTTTCCTTTTTCGTCAGTCAGAGCTTTCGCCGCCCCATTTTCCGTTCGATCCGGAATGAGCCCCTCAAATCGAGATGGATCGGCCTCGCCTATCGAAGGGGCGGGAGGATCCGCGTGTCGTTCTCTCGATTCTTCGTCCAGGTTCTCGAGACTTAACGCCTTTTTTTCATCCTCAAAATTAAGACCCTCCCGAAGGGCTCGGGATTCTTCCTCAAAGTCTAGCTCTTTTTGCCAAGTCTCTTTGAACTCAGCCGCAGTACCTCGAAATTCGGCCATCATCTTGCCGGCTTTTCGGGCGATCTCGGGCAATTTTCGCGGCCCGAGAAGAACAAGTGCGAGTATGCCGATCAGGATGAGCTCGGATGTCCCGAGCGATTCGAGAATGAATAAAAACACTAACTTACCTCAATCAAAACGTCGCGCCGCGCTGAAACCGTGCCTATCACGTGCGCACCGCCTGCCTGCCTGAGAAAATCTGCCGCTTTCTCTTCGGCCAAACTGATGAGAAGCCCACCTGCAGTCTGCGGATCAAACAATGCGCTCTGCATAACCCCGGAAACCGGGTCCGCGAATCGAACAGCCTCCGCGGTGTACACCCGATTGTTCTTATCTCCCCGGGTCAACATCCCTTGCGAGATAAGCTCCAGAACATCGGGAAGCAGTGGAACCCTATTAGATTCAATAGTTAGGGTTACTTCGCTGGCGTTCGCCATTTCGAATGCGTGGCCTAAAAGGCCGAATCCCGTGACATCGGTGCAGGCATTTGCTCCGATCGCCTGCATCGCATGCGAAGCCGCTGCTGCCGAAGTGCTCATCGCTTTGATGGCGGCGGCCTCTGTCTCTGCCCGCGCTTTCCCGAGCTTGACCGCAGTATTTATAGCCCCGGTCCCGATCGCTTTTGTCAAGATCAGTAAGTCCCCAGGCCGCGCTCCCGCATTAGTAAAGACTCTATCAGGATGAACAACCCCTGTCACTGCATATCCGAATTTCATCTCCTGATCGTCGACCGAGTGGCCGCCGAGAACGACCACACCTTCGGCATTCATCGCCTTTTGCCCGCCGGCCAGTATCTCGCCAAGGATGTCCCAATCGCCTTTCTGCGGATAGCAGACTATAGATAACGCTGAGATAGGTGTGCCGCCCATTGCGTATACATCATTAAGTGAGTTGACCGCGGCGATATGGCCGTAAGTGGCCGGATCATCCGCCACGGGCGTGAAAAAATCCACGGTCTGTACCAGTGCGGTGTCGTCAGTAAGGCGAAAAACTCCCGCATCGTCCGATTTATCAAATCCAACGATCACGTTCTCGTTATTCTGCTTCGGAAGTTTGCTCAAAACTTGAGCAAGGTCGCCAGGTGCGAGTTTAGCCACTCAACCCGCACACGCAACCAGTTCCGTAAGTCGCTTTCGCATTTACGCAACTCCTTTTATTTCTTCATTAACATCTGATAGATACGGTCGAGATCATCCGTACTATAGTATTCGATCTCGATCTTTCCTCCGGAGCCTTTCTTTCCCGGATGGATCTTCACATTGGTGTTCAACGCCCTCATCAGTTTGGTCTGGGCCGCCTTTACATTGGCATCGGGCGTGTTTTTAGAGCGCGAATCCCCGGAGCGTGCGCCGCCCGCCCGGGCCCGCTTCACTGCTTTCTCAGTTTCTCGAACGCTCCACCCGCTTTCGACCGCAGAACGCGCAACTGTCCTCTGCTGTATTGGATCGTCGGACATAAGCAACGCACGGCCGTGGCCTGCTGACAGACGGCCTTCTTCGATGAAGGTTTGCAGATCGTCCGGCAGTCGCAGCAAGCGTAGAGACGTGGTGACCACCGAGCGTTCTTTTCCAACCTGATCGGCTACTTGTTCCTGCGTAAGTCCAATAGAATCAATGAGTTTGCGATAGGCTCGTGCTTCTTCAATAGGGTTAAGCTCTTGCCGCTGAATGTTCTCAATCAGAGCAAGTTCCAAAAGCTTTTCGTCCGCTACCACTCGCACAACCGCCGGTATCCGCCGCAGCTCGGCTCGCTGAGCAGCACGCCAGCGGCGTTCGCCGGCAACGATCTGGTAACGGCTGCCGACCCGTCGCACGACTATCGGCTGGACGATACCATTTGCACGTATCGACCGAGTTAATTCGTCTAGATTCTCCTCGGTGAACCTCGTACGCGGTTGTTCGGGATTCGGTTCAATGAGATCAATATCGATCTCACTGGTTACTTCATCAGAAGTGACGACCGGTCCTTCGCCCAGCAGAGCACTTAGGCCGCGGCCGAGGGGTTGTCTAGCCATTTGCGAGTATCTCCTTTGCAAGCTGAATATAACTCTCTGCGCCGCGGGACCGTGGATCGTAAAGCAATATCGGCTTGCCAAAACTCGGAGCCTCAGCGAGCCTGACATTTCTGGGGATCACTGTTTTCAATACCTGTGAGCCATAAAAATCCCTCAGGTCTTTAGCCACTGCGGCGGAAAGGTTGGTTCTCTCGTCATACATAGTGAGCAACAGCCCTTCGATCGACAATTTGGGGTTCAATTCCCGGCGAAGCCTCGCAAGTGTGTCGAACAGCTCCGTAACGCCCTCTAGAGCGTAATATTCGCACTGGATCGGAACCAATAGCGAATCTGCTGCGGTCAAGCCGTTAATGGTGAGAAGGCCAAGAGAGGGCGGACAATCAACGATAATGTAGTGAAAATAGTCCCTAAGGTCGGAAAGCAGGTTTTTTAGCACGAAATTTCGATTTTTGGCCTCGACCAGCTCGATCTCGGCTCCGGCGAGGTTTTTATCGGAAGGCAAGACCCAAAGTAGCGGGATTTCCGTAGGTAAAACCAGTTCCCGAGCTGAATCGCCGCGAATCAGGGCGTCATATAGTGATTTCCGGGCCGAGCTTCGTGCGATTCCAGCGCCGGAAGTGGCGTTAGCCTGGGGGTCAGCGTCTACCAGCAGTACCTTTTTATCCTCAGACGCCAGGGCGGCGGCAAGGTTTACCGCAGTGGTCGTTTTACCGACGCCGCCTTTTTGATTAGCTATTGCGATTATCTTTCCCATTAGCACCACGGAGCGAATTAATACCGTACCATAGCGCTAGGGGGATTTTGAAATACCGATGTGGCACGTACCACGTCCCGGCAAGCCACATTAATTATTTGGGATTATTTCTGACGATCGAGCCGTCAAATGCACTAAAACACTGGAAACCGCGGCAGGAGTAAGGCCAGCGACCGATCGAACCTGGGCAAAATTAACGGGCTGGGCTCGTTCCAACCGTTCGATCATCTCAGTCGACAGGCTGCCAATCGTGCTGAAACTAAAATCTTCGGGCACTTTCAGACCGTCGTGATGGTTGGTCCTCTCATTGGCCGCTTTTTGCTTCTCGATGTACCCAATATAAAGAGAATCCGCGAGAGCGGTTTCAAGATCGGCCAACTCAATCGCGTCCCTTATGTCGTCAGGCAAGACGCGGTGAATCAGATCTGAGGTCACCCCCTGCCGCATTGCCAGGTTCGCGAGGTTAATCGAATCGCCCAAGTCGGCTCGAAGTAATTCTGATAACCCCGCATATTCAACCGACGACCGTTTAAATCTAGTGAATTCAAGAGCATTCCGAGCCTTTGCGATCCTCTCGCGCTTGGCGTTAAATCTGTTCCACGAGTGATCGTCGACAAGGCCGATCTCACGCCCGCGGCCGGAGAGTCTCTGGTCGGCATTATCGTGACGCAGGGTTAACCGGGCCTCTGCCCTGGATGTAAACAGACGGTAAGGTTCGTCTACTCCATGACGGATCAAATCGTCCGTAAGAACACCTATGTAAGCCTCATCTCGTTGCAGAACAAAGGGTTTACCGTGCTCGATCGACAGTGCCGCGTTGATACCGGCCATCAGCCCCTGACATGCCGCTTCTTCATACCCGGTAGTCCCGTTGTTCTGTCCCGCAAGAAATAATCCATCCATCCGGACGGATTCCATGGTTGGACGCATTTCCCGTGGATCTATGAAATCGTACTCGATCGCGTAACCGGGCCGGACCATCTCCACTGAGCCAAACCCGTCGATCATTCGGAGCAATTCAAGCTGCAATGTGGAGGGAAGTGAGGTCGAAAAGCCATTCAAATATACCTCGTTGGTATTGTGGCCCTCGGGCTCAAGAAATAGCTGGTGCCGGTCCTTTTCTGCGAATTTCACCACCTTATCCTCTATCGAAGGGCAATAACGGGGTCCAACACCTGTGATCTTTCCCGAGTAAAGCGGCGATTGATGCAGATTGTCACGGATCGCCTGATGGAGACGTTCACTTGTATAGCCGATGAAGCACTGGATCTGATCCTGGGTGATGCTCTCGGTGGAGAATGAAAATGGCACCGGCTTCTCATCCGGCGGCTGCGGTTCGAAGGCCGCCCAGTCGATTGTCCGGCCATCCAGTCGGGGCGGGGTGCCCGTCTTCAGCCGGCCGACGGGGAATCCCCGGCGTTTGAGACTCTCAGCTAGTTCGATCGAGGCCGGTTCTCCCGCACGGCCGGCGGAATAGGTTTCGCGGCCTGCGTGTATGGTTCCATTCAAGAAAGTGCCGGTCGCGATCACCACAGACTTGGCTCCCAGCCTACGGGTGTCCTGCATCTCGACGCCGATAACTCGCCTGTTGTCAACAATTAGATCGATCACCGTTCCCTGACGGAGATGGAGGTCTGTTGTTTCTTCCAGAACGCGACGCATCTCGGTTCGATATAGGCTGCGATCCGCCTGTGCACGGGGCGATTGAACGGCGGGGCCACGTGATCGATTTAAGAGTCGGAATTGGATGCCAGTCCTGTCGATGATGCGACCCATGATTCCGCCAAGTGCATCTATCTCGCGCACGACGTGGCCTTTGGCAATGCCTCCGACAGCAGGATTGCACGACATTTGACCGATCAGGTCCAGATTGATCGTGACGAGGGCCGTTCGGGCACCGAGGCGCGCCGATGCAGAGGCCGCTTCGCATCCCGCGTGCCCCGCTCCCACAACTATCACATCAAATGTCTCGTCAAACATACTCGATCAGGCCACTCTTTTGAGGCCAAGCCGAGTATTTTACAGTAATATCGCGGTGTTTGCCAGAATAGACGGGACGCCTAATATCCGACTGGCCTTACAATCTCGACCGAGCAATGCGCCCGGGCCGCAACCGCGGCGGAGACGCTACCGAGTAGAAATCGATCGAACGAGTTAGCGGCGCCGTGTGGCCCTACAAATATCGAATCGGCGTTCCACTCCTCTGCTTCTTTGATGATAGCGTCTTTGGCATGCCCTAATTTCGTCGCGAGGGACGCTGTAATGCCCGCATCTGTCAGCACGCTAAGTGCTTTAGTTGCAATAGTGTTAGGCCATTCCGACGCGAGTTTCAGTTCGACCGTCGCGGAATTAGCTCCTTTTTGCGAACTGTCCACAGCCGTAAGAGCCCCAAGATCTGTGACGGCCAGAAGACGTACTTCGGGGGCTTGCTTCCAGTCCTTATCCACGATAGATCTCACAGCGTTCATCGCCCCAACGGACCCGTCGAAGCCCACTATTATCCGTTCTGGATCTGTCGCCTCTCCGACCGGTCCGCGAGCGATACGCACCGGGCATTGAGCCTCGTTGAGGACGGTTTGTGAGGTCTGACCCAGGAATATATTGCGATCTTCGATTGTTTGGCGAGGCTCACCCAATACGATCATGTCGGGCTTAAACGTTTCAGCCCTTGCCAGGATCTCTCGGGCCGGCGAACCGGACGCCGCTTCGATATAAATAGTCCATTCGGGAAACGCGTCATTCAAAAATGCCTTTGCTTCGGCCGCGGCTTCGACTGCCGCTTCGACGGAACGCGGGCTGACCCAAAGCTCGGCCACAGAAAAAACAAGTACCTGTGTTGTGGACGGCAGCCCTGCATGTCGCAGATCGGCCAACGCCGCCGCAGAGGCCTCCGAGCCGTTATAACCAAATAGAATACGCATCATACATCCTCCACATCAATCAAGCAGGTCGCGGTCTGTGACCACTATATGGATCAATTAGCAAGCAATGTGCCACTACAAATCATTGGGTTTCCTATTCGGAACGCTCCGAGGGTGTGTAAAAATTCGCAGAAGTTCGCAAAATATCTCGACCTCGTCCAGCATCAGGGAAGAGTTAAGCTCTCGTTCCTCAGGTTTTAGGGATTTGTGTGACGTCCTCGGTCGGAACGCCGTTTGCTTACTGGAGGGTGTTTAAGTAATTTTTGCCGGTTCTACAGTATTTTTCGGGTCTAGAAGCGCAGGCTTTCAATGATGACAGGCATATCAACCATGGAGAAACGTAGCAAAATGATGTCGGGACCTTTAAACGTCGAATCGAAACCTGCGCAGACGATCGCCCCAGGGAATCATTTGATAGCCGCGTTTTCGGGAAGCAAGGGGCCAACACTAATTGTGATCGGCGGCATTCATGGCAACGAGGTGGGCGGTGTGATCGCGATGCAGGCTGTCACCGCAAAGCTAAGTGATCACTCAGAACCACTAAAGGGACGAATATATTTCCTTGCTGGGAACACTCGAGCTCTCGCCCGAGGAGTACGGTTTATTGATGCGGATCTTAACCGGTCGTGGACACCAAAGAATCTGTCGAGCGCGGGATGCCGCACTTTTCTATCGACCTCTGAAGGAACTGAACTAACCGAATTATCTGAACTGCTCGACGGCATATTGGTGACGGCCGCCGACGAGGTCTATGTCCTTGACCTTCACTCGACCTCTGCGAAGGGTGCTCCATTTGCAACAGTCGGAGACACGTTGCGAAACCGCAGATTTGCACAAAAGTTTCCGGTCTCGATCCTTCTGGGAATTGAGGAGCAGCTTGAGGGAACATTACTCGAATATCTAAATAATGCCGGCGCCGTAACGCTCGGGTTCGAAGGCGGCCAACATCAAGAGATTGAGACATTTGCTAATCACGAAGCACTCATTTGGGCTGGGTTGCATTTCACAGGCATTTCACCTCAGGCAAATCGCCTGGCTGCCCATCGGGAACAACTCGGAAGATCGCGATCTGGGCGTTTCTTTGAGGTCCGCTATCGCCACGCCATCAACGCAGATGATCAGTTTCATATGGATCCAGGCTATAACAATTTCGATCCCGTGAGGTCGGGTCAGGTTCTGGCCCGGGACAAAAGCGGACCAATTACCGCCAACGAATCGGGCTTGCTGCTTATGCCGCTCTACCAAAAACTGGGCGAAGACGGATTTTTCATCGGTCGTCGTGTTGCTCCGTTCTGGCTGGCTTTCTCCGCTTTTCTTCGCCGCATCGGCGTCCAAAACTTAGTTCCGATCCTTCCGGGTGTGCGCCGGGAACCAAACGAACCCGATACACTGATCGTTAACACCCGGATAGCGCGATTGTTTCCGCTGCAGGTATTCCATTTACTGGGTTTTCGACGACGGCGTTGGGTCGGCGACAAACTCATCGTTAGCCGCCGCCGGCACGATTCGACAAGTCCCTTTTGGCGGAAAAACTGATGGGCGAACAGAAAGTCTCAACCGAATACGACGATATCCAGATGAGGGCCTTCACGCTCGGTGTCCTGAATGACCTTCAGGCCCTGCAGACGATGCTCGATCAGGGAATGTTCGAAGAGGATGTCAGGCGCATCGGTGCCGAGCAGGAGATGTTTCTTGTAGACTCTGCGATGCGGCCCGCGCCAATTGCCGTCGATATCATCGAAGCCGCCCGGGACGGACGATTGACTACCGAGTTAGCTAAATTCAATCTTGAAGCCAATCTCACACCACGCGCCTTCCGAGGCGATTGCCTGAGGCTAATGGAAGAAGAGCTCGAAGAGGTCCTCATGATCGTCCGGAAAGCAGCGGGGGCACTGGGTGGTGGCGTCGTCCTCGCGGGGATCCTTCCGACGATCCAGTTATCGGACCTTACCCGGGAAAACATGACACCGATGCCCCGTTATCATGAGCTCAACAGGGTTGTGACAATGCTCCACGGGCAGAATCGAGTGATCCAGATAAAGGGCCTCGATGAACTACAGCTGACGCTTCAGGATACCTTTATTGAATTTTGTAACACGAGCTTTCAGGTCCATCTTCAGGTAGGCGCCCGTGATTTTGTCCGCTACTACAATTGGGCCCAAGCCATTTCTGCCCCCGTGCTTGCATCGGCCGTTAATTCGCCCCTGCTTGTCGCACATAGATTGTGGCACGAAACTCGAGTCGCTCTTTTTCAACATGCCATAGATACAAGATCGCAGGTCCATAAGGAGCGTAACCAGCCGCCAAGGGTGAATTTCGGGGAAAGATGGGTTGACGAATCAATATTGGAAGTACTTAGGGAGGACGCCGTGCGATTCAGGGTCCTTCTCACACAGGCCGTTGAGGAAAATTCACTTGAGGTTCTGGCCCGGGGCGAAATTCCCGGGCTCTCCTCATGGCGCCTGCACAACGGAACGATCTGGCGTTGGAACCGTCCATGTTACGGCATCGTGGACGGCAAGCCAGGCCTCAGGATCGAGGCGAGATATCTGCCATCCGGGCCGTCAGTCACCGACGAAATGGCCAACGCAGCATTTTTCCTGGGCCTGATGACTGAACTTCCCGAGGAATTCGGTGATATCAGCAAATTCATGTCGTTCGACGACGCAAAGAATAGCTTTTACAACGTTGCCCGTTATGGACTCAACGGTCAGGTCCGCGGACTGGACGGTAGAAGCCGCCGGGTGGGCCGGCTGATCCTTGAGGAGCTATTGCCTCGGGCACGAAGCGGCCTGGAAAGGGCAGGGATCGATGAAGGCGACGCCGATCGTCTGCTCAACATCATCCAGGAACGCGTCACAGCCGAAAAAACGGGGGCCAGCTGGATGATCGACTCGCTGGCGGCGATGGACAAGCGAGCTAAACCGAACGTCAGGATGCGGACTTTGACAGCCGCAATGAGAACACATCAGGAGGGTGACGAACCAATGCATCTGTGGCCGCTGGCAGGAATACCGGAGCGATCGGAGTGGATCGATAATTACAAAACAGTCGAGCAATTTATGGCCGTCGACCTTTATACGGTTCGGCCCGAAGATATTCTCGACCTTGCGGCCAATCTTATGCACTGGCGACATGTTCGGCATGTTCCGGTCGAGGATGACGCCGGGCATCTGATCGGAATTGTGTCCCATCGCGACCTTCTCGAGTTGTTTGCCCTTGGCAAGATCAATGGGCAGGCCCAATTGGTGATCCGCGACGTTATGAAGACCGATCTTGTGACCGTTAGGCCTGATACACCGACTCTCGAAGCATTGGAACTAATGCGTGAGCGACGGATCGGCTGTCTGCCGGTCGTAAAGGACGACAAATTGGTCGGGCTGATCACCGCATACGATTTTCTCACAGTATCAGCAAAACTTTTTGAGGAACGTTTGGCCGGAGGGGCCTAGAAGATAGAAATGGAAAAGCTTAAATCAAGACCGGAATGGGCAAAATTCTCCGAGGTATTCAACGAAGTATATATCGGACGTGCAACGCGACTCGGCGTGTTCGAGCGTAATCACGACTTAACTACCGATTATTGGTTGGAGAACGGTTTGCCTTTTGTCGGGGTCGGCATTGATAACCACGGCGAGCTTCCGGAAGTCCGGATCACGGTCGGAACCTTGTCTCATGCTGTGACCGATGCCGTAAGTTTATCATTCAAACTGACCGCGGACGGAGAGGATGATGGGCTGGATGTGCAGGATCGCGAGGGGCGGACGACGATCCTCCGATTCGAAAAATAGGGCCGTTAGCGATCAGCCGCGCTGCATGGCGCGGATTTCCTCGCGGTAAGCTCTGGAAAACCCGCAAAAAATGCTTGCCTTTGTCGGTCCCAAACCCTGTATCTATGTTATTTTGCACAATTTAGCAGATCGCGTTACAGGAACGCAGTTTGCTTTATCTTCAAGCGAATGTCTTTCATTTGGACATTCAAATTCAGCGGCGGCGGCGACTGGCTACGAGTCAACGCGAAAATAGTATGAATGATGATCAAAATGTCCGTGGACGGGACGCTTGTAATAAAACGTGCCATTTTTCAACAAAAGATGCTTTCTGTAGTCTGCCAAATTCGGCGATGATTAGTTTCCTTTCGATCAAGGTCCCCAAAATTTTCGCAAAAGGGACCACCATATTCATGGAAGGTCAGCCTTCAAGCGGCGTATATATTCTTTGCCAGGGCCGAGTGAAGCTTTCCGCGTGTTCGCAGGACGGAAAAGTGATAATTCTCGGGATCGCTGAAGCCGGCGATATTCTGGGCCTGAGCGCAGCTATGAACGGTCTCGACCATGAGACTTCAGCCGAGTCTCTCGAACAATGCAAAACCAATTACATCAAGTCGGACGACCTGCTCAGATTCCTGCAGACGAACCCAGAGGCCTGCCTGAATGCAGCCAAACAGCTTAGCCGCGACTACCAGACCGCTTACCGGCAGATATGTTCTCTAGGACTGTCTGATTCAGTTGCAGACAAGCTGGCCAAGCTCTTTCTAGGCTGGAGCGGCAACGGCAGCGGGCCGGATGGCCGCGTTCATCTGAAGAACCGATTCACGCATGAGGAAATGGCCGAAATGATCGGCACATCACGTGAAACCGTCACACGAGCACTGAGATACCTTAGGGAACACGATCTGATAACTGTCAAAGGTCCAGACCTATTTATACACGACCGCCAACGTCTGCGGGCGGCCATCGGTACGCGTGTTGGCCCGACACCGCTAATTCGTTTTGCCGATCAGAGGCAGGGATGATGAAACATACGACGGATAAAAGAATCCTAAGTTTTTTCGCCTTATGTGATGTACCTCACAACCAATTCTATCCGCGGCATTTAAACTAATGCTGCGGCTGGAATCAGGTTCTTTCCGCTCTCAATTGGAGGCAATACAATGGCTTCGACAAAAATGATAAAAGTGGTCCTCCTCACGGTCTTCTCTCTTCTCGTGTTCGGCTGGGCTATATCGGCCAGCTTATCGCCCGCTCTCGGTGTTTCCGTAAACGGCGAACCGGTTGCTCTCGCGACGGTTGCCGGCGGGAACCCGGATGATTTTGTCGGGAGCGAGACTTGCGCGGCATGCCACGAGGACCAGTCCAAACAATTTAAATTTAGTAAACACGCAAAGTTAAAAGATGTGGCTAGTTGGAAGGATAAGGCCCAGGGCTGCGAATCCTGTCATGGGGCCGGTAAGGCTCACGTAGAAGGCGGCGGCGATGTGACAAAGATCATTTCCTTTAAGGGGCAGAATTCGAAACAGGTATCAGAATCCTGTCTGACCTGCCACTCAGGAAAAGAGACTCATAATAATTTTCGCCGCGGTGAGCATTGGCGAAATGACGTTGGCTGTACGGATTGCCACAATGCACATGGCTCACCGCTAGGCAACGCTAAGCCCGACTCGATTACCAACGTGGGCGAGACATCTATACAAAATCCGGGCGTAGCGACGGTTGCGATGCTCAAACAGCGCGAGCCGCAGCTATGCATGGGTTGTCACACCGAAACCAAAGCTCAGTTCAGCAAGCCGTTTCGGCACAAGGTGCTTGAGGGCGCGATGAACTGCAGCAGTTGTCATAATGCCCACGGCGGATTTGAATCAAAACAGACAAAATTGGGCGTCGGGGCGGATGCATCCTGTCTCAAATGTCACACCGACAAGCAGGGCCCGTTCGTTTTCGAACATGCACCTCTAAAGACCGAGGGTTGCGCCGCATGCCATACACCTCACGGGTCGAGCAATCCAAAGATGCTGACGCGAAGTTCCGTTCGGCAGATGTGTTTCGAGTGTCACAGCTCGATAACCGAGCAAGCTGCTCCGGGTACTCCTTCATTCCACAATCAAGCGAATGTCCGATATTTGAATTGCACGATCTGTCATGTAAGGATCCACGGTTCGAACGCGAACGCGGCATTCTTCAGATAAAGGGAGGATAAAATGCTTACGACTATTAAACAAAATAAAGTTCGCCGATCGGCAGGCCTCCTGATCATTTCAACATTCGTTCTGCTTACCCTGGTCGGAACAAGTTCGGCCCAGACCCCCGATGCAACACCGTCGACGGATGACGACCGTCTTTATAATGGGTATCGCTTGACCTCCGCAACCGAGATCGGCTGGCGCTGGAGATCATTGGAGGGGAATGAGAACAAATATCGGAGTGACCTCAACTACAAACAGGGCTTTCGGGTCTTTGACAGTAATATTCTTCTGCAAAGCGAAAGCGGGAAAGGAAAATATTTCGATAGTCTATTGATCTCAAATTCGGGCTGGGGATCGGATCCCACCGGCAACTCGCTGGTGAACGTCGAAAAGACAGGATTCTACAAATTCCGCTCAAGTGTTCGAAAGGTCAAATATTTCAATAACCTGGCTAACCATGCAAATCCGGTCGGGCTGCAGAGTCAGCACACCGACAATACCCGACATTTCTTCGGAGATTTTGATCTGTCGATCCTACCTCAAAATGAACGGCTGCGATTTAACGCGGGAGCTTCTTTCAGCGATTATAAAGGGCCCGGAACGACGTCACACCGGTTTTCAGGTGATGAATTCGAAGTGATGAGCAGGATCAAGAACCACGCCACGGACTATCGCTTTGGAGTGGAAGGTTCGCTGCTCGGATTCAAGTGGGGCATTACACAAGGTTTCCGGATTTTTGAAGACCATTCATTTCACGAATCGACCCTGAATCCTGGCAACAATACTGCGAATAACACGATAATTACTCTTTTCACTCGCAGCTTTCCGACCAAGGGCCGCGGGTATTTCACTCATTTTAATGTCAATCGTACTTTTGCCTCGAAACTCGACTTTACCGGCCGCTTGATCTATGCAGATACCACATCGGTGTCTTCCATGAACGAACGGACGGTCGGTCGTGACAATTCCAACAATTTCATCGACCTGGATTTTGTCACCGTCTCTGGAGATACTCGACGCCTTCAGACAAGAGGCGATATTGGCCTGACATTCAGGGTGACCGACAAATTCCGCATTTCTAATACGTTTTCGATGGATCAATTTTCTATCAGCGGAGACGAGGCGTTTCGCGAAGAGATCGCTCGGCGCAACGCAGCCGGCAACCCCCTAGCCGGTACGCTGGCGTCGTCGACGGCTTTTCGTGCTAACCGCTACCGCCGTTGGGTGAATACGCTCGAGGGCGATTATCAGTTCAACAACCGGGTGGGGTTCCATATTGGTTACAGGTATACAGATCGGAAGGTGATCGTGGATGGCCAGAATCTTAATCTGTTAACGCCGCCCTCAGGAACTAACCCAAGCATCTTCGGACATGAATTCAGTAACAGCACCAAGGCTGTGATCGCCGGAATGAAGATCAAGCCAGTGAAGAACTGGGTGATCTTCTGGAGTGTTGATCACGGAACAGCCGACAACGTCTTTACGAGGCTCGAAAATTACGAATACACGAACTTTAGGATTCGAAGCCGTTGGAACTTTAACAAATTCGCGCTTAATCTGTCGGCGATAACAAAGGATAATTCCAACCCCTCTTTTTCGATCGTGCCTCTGGCAAACGAAAACTTCACTACAGAGATCACCTCTCGTTCATATGGCGGCAGCCTGGACTGGACGCCAAGCGAGAAACTGTCACTTAGTGGCGGATATTCTTACCGCGAACTTGATAGCTATACCCCGATAATTATCCCTGTCGGCGGCCTAAGGCGGGGATTTAGCCAGTTCTTTATCAAGGACCATTACACTCACTTTGACGTTTCGACGAAACCGGTCCGGCGAGTATCCCTTTTTGCGAGCTATAGAATAAGCCGCGATACAGGGCAGGATATATTTTCAACGGTTCCGGAAAATATAATCACGTCGTACCCAATGAATTTTCAGTCCCCCGAATTCAGGGTTGCTTTCCGGATCAATCGTAATGTCGATTGGAATGTGGGGTATCAGTACTACAATTACAAAGATACTTTTACACCGATACAGAATTATCGGGCCCATCTTCCGTACACCTCTTTGAGGATCTATTTCGGGAACGGAGCCGCTGACCGATAACCGATTTTCAGAACCTCATTGCAAAAGACGCCGGTGGGCCTATATCACCGGCGTTTCAAGATTGTTGAAAACGGGTTCTAGGAGTAAATTTTGTGTGAATCCCAATTTTTGATTCGGTGTGGAATCGTTGATCCCTGCTATGCAGTCGTGACTCTGATAATCTCTTACGTGTCTTCCCGAACCAGGATTTATGCCAGACGCTAAATTTCTATGAAGTCATTTATAAAAGGCGCAGTCATCATCTCGTTTTTGCTCGTCGGGATTGTTTTTTACTTTACACGTTCCGATGGATCACAAGCCCAAATAACCAGTCCGCAAGGCGATCCATATCTCTCAGCTAATCAGCAGAAGGATGAATTTCCCACTAATGTCGGCTTGGACTGTGCGGGTTGTCACGGCGCCGGAAAGACGTTGCCCGCGATCGGCATGGAGAAGTTCCACAAGGACGCACACGGAGCACTAGATCAAAGCGCTCATGCGAAAGCGGGTGTGTCCTGTCTTGCATGTCACGCAGTTAAAGGAGATATGACGACCGTTCTACCGGCGGACGATCCCAAGTCGACGGTAAATCGCACCAATATTGCTCAAACGTGCGGTACATGTCATCAAAACTCGGTCGATTCCTTTCACATTAGTATCCATGGAGGACTTCGAGAAGCCGGAGCGGACAAGCCCGCATCGTGTGCCGACTGCCACGGCTCACACAACATTTTGCCGGTGGCGGATATTAATTCTACCTTGAGCCGAACTGCTACAGCTTCGACTACCTGCGTTAAATGCCATTCGGCCGACGTCGCGGAATATCAGGCCAGCAGCCATGGGGCGGCCCTGGCGGCCGGAAATGAAAAAGCCCCTAACTGCACGGACTGCCATACCGCCGTCTCGCATTTGAAAGCTCCGCTGAGTCTGCGTGACTTTAATATGCAGATGGTCGCAAAATGCAGCGACTGCCACACCGATCAGGCCCCTAGTTTTCGTGAGACATTTCACGGGCAGGCCGCGGCTTTCGACTTCAAACCTGCGGCTACCTGCGCAGACTGCCACACCGCTCACAAGAATCTGCCGGCTGCCAACCCACTCTCGTCTGTACATAAGGACAATCTTATTCAGACATGTGCGGCGTGCCACACAAATGCAAACGCAGGTTTCGTTACGTATGATCCGCATCCTCAGCCAAGTAATCCGGACCGTTCACTGCTCGTCTACTACGTCACTCACTTTATGGAGTATCTGCTGATCGGCGTGTTCAGCTTTTTCGGACTTCACACGCTACTCTGGCTGCAGCGATCTATCGTTGCGTACATTGGTGAAAAACATGAAAAAACTGACGACGAAAAGCAATGGGTGATCCGCTTTGCAAAGATCCACCGGTTTACTCACGTCTTGATTGTTGTCAGCTTCATCACCCTCGCCGCGACGGGTTTACCGCTCATGTTTTACTACACACCTTGGGCCCAACTGATCGAACAGATGTTCGGCGGATTAGGCCCAATGAGGCTGCTGCATCGGATTGCCGCAGTGATTACGGTAATATACGTTCTCATTCACCTTTATTACGTTGCTCGAAAGGCCATCTTTGAAAGAAAACTCTGGATACTTTACGGCCCGGACTCCATGACGATCCGCAAACAGGATTTTCTAGATCTTGTGAATATGTTCAAATGGTTCTTTTATCTTGGACCGCGGCCCAAACTTGATAGATGGACATATTGGGAAAAATTTGATTACTTCGCGGTGTTTTGGGGTGTGCCGGTTATTGGCATCTCCGGCCTGATGCTGTGGTTTCCTGAGATCGTTACCAGATTCCTGCCGGGCGTTGTGTTAAATCTGGCTATGATCATCCATGGCGAGGAAGCATTGCTGGCAACGGCATTTATCTTTGCTTTTCATTTTTTCCATAATCACCTAAGGCCGGAAAATTTCCCGATGGATACGGTGATCTTCACCGGAAAGATGACGTTGGCCCGGTTCAAGGAAGAACGATCCGTAGAATACGAACGCCTCGTAAGTGAAGACAAACTCGATACGATCTTTACCGATCCGCCATCAAGAAGAGTTCTATTGATCTCAAAGATATTCGGATTCACCGCCTACATTGCAGGTTTGATCCTGGTCGTGGCGCTTCTGGCCACCCTGCTGATATACCGCCGCTGAGCAGATAAATGTGTGAAATCAAAGCGCCCCGCTGTTTTTCAGAAACACCGGGGCACTTTGTTTTAACAGTAAGAAATTGTTGATCGTGAGCTACCTATGACACTCGGCACACTGAAATTTGGATATGTCGCCCAGGTTGACGGGATGCTTGAACGCCTTATTCGGAGCGTGACATGATGCGCATTGCCGATCGGCGAGCGAACCCAGATCCACCGGATGCCGGAATTCGCCCAGCTTTATGTTGCTTTCCGGTGGGGCCTGGGAATCGTAGATCGTCGTGTGACAGATATTGCAGTCACTGGTGATGATCTTGCCGGATTTGCTCACGTGGTTGCCGCTATGACATCTGAAGCAGCCCGCTGAGGTTAGATGGCCGATGTTATTCGGGTGGGTGGACCAGTCGGTCTTCATTTCGGGGAAGAAATAAGTCTGATATATCTGCTGGACCTCGCTGACGGCCTGCCTGATCGCCGACTGTTTTTGAGTGTGAGCTACCACATAATTGTCGCGATAATATTCCGAAAGGCCCTTGTCGATCGCTTGCAGGGCCTGCTCGGTGTTCTCGTAAGGTGCGCTGAGCACCTCAACTGCGCGGCGTTTGAGAAAGGGAAGCGAAGGATCGAGTCGGCCGGCTGTAAACGACTGGTCTACAGACACATCAGGCGGTAAGTAAACGTGTGCGGGCCGGTTATGACAGTCAACGCAGTCCATCGTGCGGACCGGTCTTTTCAGTTCTTCCTGGTTCATTGGGCGAGTGCGGTCGAAATATTCCGTCACATTGCCCTGGGCATCCTTGATTTTGACCCAGGGGATCTCCTGTCTTTGTTCGTCCGTTGAAATATATGAAACTTCGTTGGCGATGTTCATATGCCAGTGGATGCCCGTTACCTGACCCGAACTCGGGCTGCCGCCGCCGACGTTTATTAACATTCGCTGCTGATGAAGAGTGTTGGCTTCATCGTTACCATATCGATTGAACAGTTTTAGCTGCGCCCCGAAGAATTTCTCCGGCCAATGGCACTGCTCGCATGTCTCGGGCGCCGGCCTCAGGTTGTGAACCGGCGTTGTGATCGGCCTCGAAAACTTGTTGAACGTAACGGAATAGAGCTGGTAGGCCCCCGAAAGTTTCGATCTGACGTACCAATCCGCGCCTGAACCTACATGACAATCGACACATCGGACGCGGGCATGAGCCCCAGCCTTATAGGTTGTGAATTCCGGCTTCATTACGGTGTGACACGTTTCACCGCAAAAAGCGACAGATTCCGTGTACTCGAAAGCCCGGTAGCTGCCAAATGCGCTGGCCGAGATAAACAGGAATGTCAGAATAAGGAAGGTCATGAAAGTTCGCCGTGTTGACGGATCATTCAGGTCAAGCTTGGGGTACGCAAGAAACGTGTCAGGTGCCGACTTTCGCCGCCTCTGCCGTTCAATGATCATTCCGACCACGGCCACAAACATACCGAATAGCATGATGGACGGAAGGATGATATAAGTGAGGATGCCAATGTACGCATTCTCGACAGGCGAGGTCACCTCGATCAGGACTAACAGAGCGATGCTGGTCAGGATCGCGACGACAATAGCAACGCCGACAAAACTAATATAGTTGCGAAGCAGGCTGGGGATTTTAGACTTTACTTTTTCCACATCCGGCTTATCTTTATCGTTGATGTTGTTTTCGTCGCCCATATAATTACCCTCGACTCTCTACCCGGACCGGACACGCCTCGACCGCAGCTGAATCGGCTTCGAGTTCTGCCGATCTATCTGCGACCAAGGCATTAGTCCCTTATTCATGCCACGATATTACTCTGCCGGCTGCCTGAGGGTTCTCATATAGGCAGCAAGGCTCTTTGCTTCGTCTTCAGTCATCCCCTTTGCTTCAAAACCAGGCATAAATGGAGGCTTTGTCCCTTTTACTCCTTTGAGGATTGCCTGCACGTGATGTTCGTCGGCCTTTGCCGGATCATAGGCCTTTTCGGCTTTTGGGCTGTGACACATTGCACATTTGGCCTTGTAAACCGAGGTAACATCTTCGGCAGCCGCAACACTGGTAACGGCGGGAGACTGCTTAGAGAAAACAATAAAACAAGCGGTCAATACAAACCATATAATTGCGAGAAGTTTTATTCGATTAGTGTTCATGGTAGTACTCCTGATTCCAACTTTCGAAAGCGCCTTATATACGGGCACCGTCCACTATTAACAGCGCAATGCACGTGCCAAACGCCGTACGTCCATATCCCTGTATTTACAGCGGTTCTAATCGGGTCTTGAAGAAAAGGTGGGGAAAATACTGGACAAAATTCGCAAGGCCGCGAAAAACTACGCAGAACTTCTAAAACTTGAAATTGCTGCCTTCGTGGCAGCGTTTGCAATTCGTAAAGTCCTCGGCACCGAAGGCCCGCTTATCGTTATGACAGGTGCCGCAGCTTTGGGATCGTCCCGCCGCAAAATGCATGACAGCTACCGGTGACGTCACCTGTCTGCCGCGGGCACCTCCCGCAAGTATCGTATGGCAAGTCGTGCAATTCATATTGCCTCGCCTATGGTCGGCGTGGCTGAAACCAAAACCGAACGATTTGGCCCAATCAGAAGTGGAAGGCGGCCGGCCGGGCTGATGACAAGTGCTGCAGGACCCGATATTCACTTCGCCGCTCATCGTCTGCGGGCCGTGGCAGCTAAAGCAAGTTGCATGGGCGGAAGCACCACTTGGTATCGATAATGCAACTCCGCGTCGTGAAGGCTGGTGACATGTCGCACAATTCGTTTGCCGCAGATGACGTCCATGATCAAATCTGGCATTGAAACTTCTCAGGGGCGGGAAGGACTTCATACTGCCGGTTCCAGCGTCGGTGTGACAGATCGAGCACATCGTACTCTGCGGATTATTAAACTCGACTACGTGACAACCGATACAGGGCGAATGCCCGCCGGCTCCAGGAAAACTTGCTTTCGTGACGCCTTCGTCCCTTGTATGACAGAGCAGACACGGCAGGGCATCGTGAGCAGGATTCGAATGTGTGAATTTTGAATAATCCGATGCGGTCGGCACCGGTATCGGTGTTGCTTCGGCGACGATCTCAGGCGGAGGCGGATCCGACGGTCCCTCCTGGACAGGCGCGGTGGAAAACCATGAGCATGAATAGGTGGAAAAGAGTGCGGCCAGCAAGATCAGAACGCTTTTGATCTGTCTCGACCTTGAACCGTGCTTGACCGTGCCCATATCTATTTGCTCGCCGCGGCCGCGATGGCCTTTAGATGAGATTCCGGGATCGGTGACTTGCCGAATACGATGTGGCATTTGATGCACTGAAAGGCGGTGTCGGCCTTTCGCATATCGACTTCGTAATTTAATGCCCGGCCGTCGTCACTGGTCGCCGTGGCGTGGCAGGTCGCGCATGAAGCGATGGGAACCCGGTAGGTGGCGGGGTCGGCTGTATTCATTGTCGACACGTTATGGCATGTCGAGCAGCTTAGATCAGCATGTGCGAAAAACTCGTGGCGGTATACGCCCGTCGAATCGCGCCGCCGCCACAGGTCTATCATCATTTTGTTCTCACCCGTCATGGCCCATGCATTCAACGGCATATCAGCTGGCGGCTGGGTTGGCTTCAACTGATGACAGGCCGCACAATTCGACGGAGCCGGTTCCATTCCCGAGTCCGCCGAATGGCAAGTGAAGCATGTCGCGTGAGACGTAGGTATAGACTTGAACGTGCCCTTTTTAAGCCAAAAGCCATCGCCCAGCTTATCGGGCGGCTTGGTCAGGTATTCGTCATCTGACGTGCCTTGGGGTGCCATCGTTTGATGGCATACCGCGCAGCTTTGCTCGGCGGCCTGCCGCCTTTCTCTCCTTACGAAATTTGCATTAACGAATATCGAGGTGTTCGACCGGATCGACGAGACGATCTCAACGTGCGTGTCGTGCGGGAAGCGAATGACAAAATCCGAACTGGCAGTCTTGCCTTTGGCCGACTTGTCAAAGATCTCCCGGGGATTCGGGAAAGGATGCCGCGGTGCACCGCGGGGGGTCGCAATGGTATGGCAAATCGAACAGATCATCGGCCGCGCACCTCGAAAAAACTGTTGTGCGTGACATTTGACACATGAATTGTGAGCAGGGTACTCAGTGATGTCAGGAAAAGCGGCGTCACCCGTCCGTACGTTATTCCAGTTCTTTGAGGGAAATTTGTGACAGGTTGCACAATCGGCCCTGTGTTGTTTGGTGGAGTGATCAAACTGTGAATATTTCGCGGGCCTCGGCGTGGGTGTGAGTGTTGGTTCGCCGATGGCCTCGATCTTTTCGGCTGGCATGTAAAGGCAAATGGCCAAAAACGAGATAGTCACAACTGATCCTAGCCACACCCTCATGCTAGTTTTCCTACTCTTTCTGTTCATTCTCCTCTTGGCTCAATTGTCCCCAAGAAATCTTATTCCGGTTACGACCTACTTAATGTGACTTGAATCACAGGATGGCAGCTCGGCCGTCGTGAATAACTCCGCAGTTAGACGTGAGAATTCCGCACTGTTTGGCTGCGTAGGTCTTCCAGTTTAGCGCTAAACGTCCAAAATCCTCGGTTCTTACCTGGTAAGTCCAGTTTTTGGACCTGGATCGTCGAGGCACGCGTATTGCCAATTGGTTTGTCTTGAGGAAAGGTGTTTTATGTCAACAGCCGAACATTTAGTTTCAAAATCCAGGACCGGTATATCCGAAAAAATGAAACCGGCGGATTCGTTCGCTTCGAAATTCCTCAGATTTATCTGCTCCGTACGCTTTGGAGTCTCGCTGCTGGTGCTGCTCGGGACCGCGTGCTTTATCGGCATGGTGGTGATGCAGCAGAATGTCGAAGGCTTTGACCGGTATTTTGCCGAACTTACACCATCCGAGCGTCTCGTTTACGGGCAACTCGGACTATTTAACATCTATCACGCGTGGTATTTCAATGCCCTGATCGCTGTATTGTCGCTGAATATCATCCTCGCATCGATCAATAGATTCCCAAAAACATGGAAGTACGTGTCGGGGCCGACGATCACGGTCCCGCTCCGATGGCTTCGCGAACAACCTCAAAGGGCCGAGTTAGAGATAACCGGCAAAGTGGACGAAGCCGGGGCCCGAATAGCCGATGCGATGAGAAAAGCCGGGTGGCGAAAAGTCATAACGGCCGAAAAGAACGGGACTACGTTTGTTTTCGGACAAAGCGGAATCTGGAACAGGTTTGGGGCTTATGCCGTTCACGTTGGGCTGCTCACAATCTTTATCGGGGCTTTTCTGACCGCCCAGACCGGTACGACGGGGCAGATGCCGCTGGCACCCGGACAAACGACCGATCTCATCTATGAGACCGTGGTTGACCTCGATAAAGCGACGCAGCTTACCAAGCAGCTTCCATTTATGGTTGAAGGAGTCGACATCCAGCAGCGGCTGATCAAAAGGGAAGGATCTCTCTCGGCCATGAATACGATCGACTGGATCACGCGATTCCGGATCACCGACGAAACCGGTACTCATGAAGCCTTGGCCCAAATGAACAGCCCTTTCGATTATCGCGGCTACCGGTTCTTCCAGGCGAGCTTTATTCCCATAGGCCGGGCCAGGACTATCACGCTTAACGCGGTCCCGGTCGCCGGCGGCGAAGCCCAGCAGATCGTTATTCCTCGCGGCGGCTCGGCCGAATTACCCGATGGCACCGTGGTCGTATTCAGCGAATTTCGCGGTAATTTCCGAATGGGCAATGAAGATCCGAACGAAGACACCTCAGAATATCCAAATCCCGCCGCCGTCCTTCAAGTGTCCCGTGCGGGCGGCCCCCGTGAGGCCGCATACGCATTCGGTGCAGGATTGTCGAATTTACCAGTTGCGAGCAAACCGATCGGTGGATACACGTTCCAATTAGCTGACTTCGAAAAGGTTTCGGATCAGCACGTACTGGCGGTACAGCGCGATCCCGGTGCCGCCGTCGTCTATGTCGGATTTCTTTTGCTTGTCGTCACACTTATTGCCGTTTTCTTCTTTTCTCACCAACGGGTATGGGCGGCGATCACCGAAGAGCCGGACGGAGCCAAGGTAGTTCTCGGAGGTAATACCAATCGAAACTCGAGTGCATTCGAAGAGAAGTTTGAAAAATTTGTGGCCGCGATCTCTCGTTCCAAAGCTCCGGAAGGCGGCGCAGAAGGTTAGTGATCTGACCGATCAAAACACCAAGTGAGTAAATTATGAGTCAGGAAGTTTTAAATCAATCAATCTTAATACCGGAAGACGATGCCAATCGCTCGGATTTTCTGTCTACGCTTTATTCATATATCCCGGCTTTACTAGCGGTTGGCGGGTCGATCGTATTGATCGCTGTCAGACTAAACGTCGGCGGCGAGCGTTTTATGTCAGATGGTGCGGCGATGATGCTGGCACTTGCGGCCTATTTGATCGCCGCAGTCTTTTATTTGACGAACATGTATGCACCGTTCCGGTTTGCCGAAAGGCTGGGCCTGTATGCAGCCACTCTCGGTGTTTTCTTCAACCTGTCGAGCTGGTTGATTCGGTGGGCCTCGACGTACGATCGCGAACTCGCAATATTTCACACACAGGGACTCGGTGCTGAGGACATGCCGTGGCTTTTCAGGTACGTTCCGTTCGCAAACCTTTATGACCTCAGCCTCGCATTTGCATTCGGAGCCGGAATTACTACGCTGCTGATCATGCGCCGGAGTCACTTCCAGGTTGTCGCCGCCTTGGCATTGCCGCTCGCCGCGATAATCCTTGTGCTTGCAAGATTTATCGGCGATGAGATCGTCGATCTTCCGCCCGTTCTCGATTCGTATTGGCGGCCGATACATGTTGGTATCGCTTCGCTATCATATGGTACAGCTTTGGTCTGCTTTGCCGTCGCCGTGCTCTATTTGCTTAAAGACGGACTCAAGGTAGAGAAAATGGCGATCTGGACGGGGCTTTTCTCGCTATCGGTATTTGCCACAATCAGCAAATTCAGTATTTTCGCACCATCGACATTCGGCACATACACCGCTTCTACGTTTATGGGTTCGTCGAGATTCTCACTTGGACTGCGGGCGGACATACCATACGTTGGCTGGCTCATAGTTGCCGCAGCTGTCCTCCTGCTGGCTGCGATGGTGGCCCATCTGATCTCTATCGCCAAAAACGACATTGCCGCACGCAACTGGGGCAACCGTATTCTCTGGGCGGCACTTGCTACGCAGGCAGCGGGGATTTCGATGCTGGTTTATCAGTTAAGAAATCTGCAGGATGTTGTCTCCAATATCAGCCCTAAGCAGTACCCGATTTTCGGGGCATGGATGCTCCAGCAGCAGGAAATGCCTCAAGCGCAGATCAACACACTGGGCCAGCAGCAGCTTTATGACATCGCGAATAGCTGGATAGCTCAGAATGGTGCGGGACTTCACCTAAGCCTAAACGCGAATCCCGTTGAGTTGTCCGCTCTTATTACCGCATTTGCAGGCACGTTCTTTGTCGTTCTATTTGGTATCAATACCGAGAGAATACGGGCACTGCTTCCGGCGTCGCAAGTACTGGATGGGCTGATGTACAAACTCGCCGGCGTGACCTTTGCCGGTCTGGCCCTCTTGCTAATAACGGGTGCGGTGTGGGCTAATGAATCATGGGGCCGATATTGGGGCTGGGATGCTAAAGAGGTCGGCGCGCTGGTCGCATGGCTGACCTACGCGGGATTTCTTCATTCCAGAATAGCCTATGGATGGCGAGGTCGTCGTTCGGCATACTTTGCAGTTGTGGCCTTTCTGTTTGTAATATTTACTTATCTCGGTGTCAGCTACTTGCTGCCGGGACTACATTCGTACGCGTAATATCAATCTGAGCAAAGACAATGTTTTATTCGCAATCGTGGGCCTTCTTACTGGATTGATCGTTGGGTTCATCGTAGCAAATTCCCTTAATGAGAGCGGGGCCGCAATGTCGCCCGCAACATCCGGCGATATGCGGATGAACTCGAATATGCCGCCCGGTCATCCTGATATCGGCGCGGCCGGCAACCAGGGCTCGATGCAGCCTCAGATGCTCGAATCGATCGATAAGGCAAAACAGGACCCGACCGATTTCGAGGCGCAGCTAAAGGCCGCTGAGGCTTATTACCAGATCGAGCGATTCCCTGAAGCGATTCAATATTTGACCGCCGCAAATAAATTGCGGCCCGACGATCGCGACGTAATTGTCCATCTGGGCAATGCCAATTTTGACGCCAGCAATTATGACGAAGCTCAAAAATGGTACTTGGCAGCGTTGGCTAAAAAGCCCGACGATGTAAATGTCCGTACCGACCTCGGACTGACCTATGTCTTTCGCGAACCGGCTGATTACGACAAATCGATCGAGGAATTTAACAAGGCCCTCGCTATCGATGCCAACCATATCCAGACTCTGCAAAACCTGACCGTGGCCTATACAAAAAAAGGCGACGCCGCCAAAGCGAAAGAAACACTCGCGAAACTCGAGAGCGTCGACCCCCAAAATGTCGCCTTGGCACGTCTAAAGACCGACGTTGACGCACTGGCGGCAACTCCGAAGTAGGTCGGAGTGAGCAGTGTTACATCCCCGTCTGCCAGGTCCTGATGGCTTCCAGAGGGTAGATTAGCATGATCACATTGACGATCAGGCTGTCTCGAATGGTAATGAGCAGAATCGTCTCGGTCGCGGCAAAGATCGCCAATGACCAGATAAACCGTAGCTTATAGGCGATCGCAAACCCGAGCCCGCAGCACGCGATGTCGGCGATGGAGTTAATGATCGAGTCGCCGAAATAGTCGAGCGAGATCGTCGCTTCACGATAGCGATTTATAACGTAATTTGTATTTTCGACGACTTCCCAGGTGCTTTCGATGACGATTGCCAGGAAAAGCCGCCAGACCATCGGCATTTTCCAAAAGATCAGCCCGATCAGCCAAAATTCGATGATGCCATGCAGGACGTGTGTGAACGAGTACGGGTCGATCACGTGCTGCGAATTATGCTGGCTCCATATATCAAACGACCATGGCCAATAGTCGCCTGCCGGACACCACCAGCCGCGGCCTTGAACATTTAGTAAGATCACCGCAATCAACGTAACGACACCGATGGCTGCCCACGGAAAATAATCACGCGGAGTTTCGATCTGGAAAAGCTGGTCGCGGGCTTCGGGTTCAGACATAAACATCGAGATTGTCCTCTCGATCGGCCGAATTTACAAGTTATCTGGTAGATTGATTCTCAATGGACCGCGCCGAAATCATCGATCGAATCCGTCAGCGACGGGAGCCGTGGGATATGATCGTCATCGGCGGCGGTGCGACCGGCGTCGGGTGTGCACTGGATGCGGCCTCTCGCGGATTCGACGTGTTGCTACTGGAACAGCACGATTTTGGCAAAGGAACATCCAGCCGGAGTACCAAACTCATTCACGGCGGCGTCAGATACCTGAGGCAGGGTAACATCTCGCTCGTTCGCGAAGCCCTGCGGGAACGCGGCCGGTTGCTCAAAAACGCCCCTCACGTCGTTCGCACGCAGGCTTTTATAATTCCATGCTTCAGCCTGTGGCAGAAGATATTCTATGGTTTAGGTCTGAAGGTATACGACATTCTGGCTGGTAAGTACGGCATCGGAAGATCGCGGGTATTGAGCCGCCGTAAGGTCGTCGACCAACTGCCAAACGTTAAAACGAAAGACTTGAAAGGCGGAGTGCTCTATTATGACGGGCAGTTTGACGATACCCGCTTGCTGATCGACCTCGCCACAACGGCGCAAGGATACGGCGCCGCGGTTTTGAACTATGCCCGAGTCACAGGCATGGAATTTGACGATCACGGAAAGGTCACAGGCGTCGAATTTGAAGATATTGAGACAGGCATGACCTTTCGGCTCGGTGCGAAAGCGGTGATCAATGCTGCTGGCCCTTTCTGCGACTCGGTACGAAAGCTTTCTGACGTGAAGGCCGATCCGGTCAACACTTACAGCCAGGGCATTCATCTGGTCTTTGATAAAAAATTTCTTCCAGGCGATCTAGCTTTGATGCTCCCGAAAACATCTGACGGACGCGTACTTTTCTGCATTCCGTGGCAGGATCACCTGCTCGTCGGTACGACCGATACACCCATCGACTCGCCTTCGCTTGAACCCGAGGCTCTGGATGCTGAGATCGATTTTGTTCTGAAAACGGCGGGTGAGTTTCTTTTGAGCAAGCCTAACCGAGACGATGTTCTCAGTGTTTTTGCAGGTATCCGTCCGTTGGTACAATCTGGTTCTCTCGCAAAGACCTCATCCATTTCCCGTGGCCATGATCTTTTTGTGGATCGATCGGGTTTGATCACGATCACAGGCGGTAAATGGACCACCTACCGGAGAATGGCCGAGGATGCGGTGGATACGGCGATCGAGATCGCGAAACTGGAGCCGCGCCGGTCTATCACGGCCGATCTTGCGATCACCGCGACAGAGAATACTGAAAAAGGCGAGGCCATGGATTGGCGCTTAGATTGTTCCCCTCGTGATGTAGTGCGGGCCGTTCGAAAAGAAATGGCGCGGACGGTAGAGGATGTGTTGGCACGCCGAACTCGTGTTCTCTTCCTGAATGCAAGTGCCGCTATAAATATCGCTCCGCAGGTTGCCGGGATAATGGCTGCGGAACTGGGTAGGGATCGTAATTGGGTCGAGGCCCAAGTGCAGGAATTTAATGAAACGGCCAGGGCTTATGCCATAAAATGATTGCAGATTATTCGGTAGAGATAACATCTTCACCGTGCAGAGCCGCGTGCAGCGTGTGCCAGCTAAGCGAAGCGCACTTTACGCGGGCGGGAAATTCGAGTACGCCCGCAAAGATCTTGAGTTTTCCCAGTTCGTTCTCTTCTGTCTCGATATCGAGCTCCCCGGTAACCATTTTGTGAAACTGGTCAAACAATGATTCGGCTTCACTCTTAGATTTCCCTTTGACCGCCTGGGTCATAATGCTGGCCGAGGCTTTTGAAATGGCACAGCCGGAACCCTTAAAGGCCACATCGGCGACATTATCGCCGTCGAGCTTTACGTAAACCCGCAGGGCGTCACCGCACAACGGGTTATTGCCATCGGCTGTACTGTCCGCATCTTCGATCTCGCGGAAATTCCGCGGGTTCTTATTGTGTTCCAGGATCACCTCCTGGTATAGGTCGCTCAGTTCGGACATGGTCCTATTTTATTATGCCCGGTGAAAAGTACCTAGTTAGAAGAGGCCGACAATTTTGCCGTCCTCGTCGATGTCGACCCTTTCGGCGGCCGGATGCTCGGGCAGAGCGGGCATCGTACGCATATCGCCGCAGACCGGATAAATGAACCCGGCACCGACGCTTGCCCGGACCTCACGAACCGGCAGGATAAAGCCGGTTGGAGCTCCTTTCAGCAGCGGATCATGGCTTAGACTGAGATGGGTTTTGGCCATGCAGATCGGCAGTCCGCCAAAACCGTTCGCCTCGTAATCGGCGATTTGCTGCGCCGCTTGCGTTGTGTACGAAACTCCGGCGGCCCCATAGATCTTGGTCGCAATGGTATCGATCTTGTCTTTGATAGGGTTGTCGAGATCGTAAAGGAACTTGAACTCATTTGGCTGCTCGGCGGCCTCCATTACCATCTCGGCCAGCTCGATCGCTCCTTTACCGCCATCGGCCCAATGCGTTGAGACCGCCGCACCGATAGCTCCGGACTCGACCGCAATGCGTTTGACCGCCTCGATCTCTTCGGCGTGGTCCGATTCGAAAACGTTGATAGCAACCACGGGCGTCACTCCGTGGAGTCCAACGTTCTCGATCTGTTTGCGAAGATTTGAGGCCCCTGCCTCGACATCGGCTACATTATTTTCGAGCATTTCCGGCGGCAGAGCCTTGCCGGCCACGACGCGATATTTGCCGCTGTGCGATTTTAGTGCGCGGATCGTTGCAACGATCACGCAGGCGTCGGGCTTAAGGCCGCTGTAGCGGCATTTGATATTAAAGAATTTCTCGGCACCGATATCGGCGCCGAATCCGGACTCGGTGAACAGATAATCGGCACATTTGATACCGATGAGATCGGCAAGAATACTGCTGTTGCCATGGGCGACATTGGCAAATGGCCCGGCATGGACCAAAGCTGGAGTATTCTCAAGTGTCTGCATCAGCGTCGGCCTGATAGCATCCCGCATCAGTACGGTCATCGCACCCGCTGCACCGATCTCCTCAGCGGTCACTGGCCTTTTATCATGCGTCATCCCGACAACGATCCGCCCGAACCGCATTCGCATGTCCTGGAGCGAGGTTGTCAGGGCCAGGATCGCCATCACCTCTGAGGCGACGGTGATGTCAAAGCCGGTTTCTCGGGGTATGCCGCCTTCCATCCGCCCGCCGAGGCCGATGATTATCTTTCTCAAAGCGCGGTCGTTCGTATCGACAACCCGTTTCCATGTGATGCTGTGCGGATTGATATTGAGCGGGTTGCCGCGAAGCAGCTTATTGTCGATCATCGCGGCGAGCAGGTTGTTCGCCGCTGTCACCGCATGGATGTCGCCCGTCAGATTTAGGTTGAAGGTTTCCATCGGCACGACCTGCGCATAACCACCACCCGCCGCCCCGCCTTTGATCCCAAATGTCGGACCCTGAGAAGGCTGCCTGAGCGACACAACCGCCTTTTTACCCAGATGTTTCATCGCCTCGCCCAGTCCGATCAAAGTCGTCGATTTGCCCTCGCCGAGCGGTGTGGGTGTTATCGCTGATACATCGATGTATCTGCCGATAGGGCGTTCCTTTAGACGGTCCAGTGAGTCGAGCCGCAGTTTGGCAATGAAGGGGCTGCCATAAATATCGAGGTCATCCGGGCCAAGGTCGAGCTGTTCGGCGATCTCGTTAATGGGCTGAAGCTTAGCGTGCTGTGCGATGTAGAGGTCAGAATGCATGATGAGAGTATCCCATTTTCAGCTACTTATCGCTGTGATGTACCTCACATAGCTATGCAAAGACGTCGATCACCTTCTGTACCGCATCCGCCAGTTTGTCGACTTCCTCCCGGGTATTGTAGAAAGCGAAAGACGCACGGGCGGTCGCAGGCACATCGAAGAACTGCATCACCGGCTGTGCACAATGATGGCCTGCTCGAACCGCAATGCCATCTTGGTCGAGGATCGTGCCGACGTCATGCGGATGGACGCCCGCGATCGTGAATGAGAGAACCGAGGCCTTTTCCGCGGCGGTTCCTATGATTTTCACTCCGGGAATATCCGAGAGTAGCTCGGTGGCGTATTCGAGCAGCTCGTGCTCGTAGGCGGCGGCCGCTGCAAAGTCGATCGAGTTGATGTAGTCTATCGCGGCACCCAGCCCAATGCCGGCTGCGATCGCCGGGGTGCCGGCCTCGAATTTCTCCGGTATCGGCGCATATGTGCTGCCTTCGAAGCTGACGGTCCTGATCATCCCGCCGCCGGTCTGGTACGGGGGCATTTTGTCCAGCCATTCGCGCTTGCCATATACAATGCCGCTGCCAGTAGGGGCAAACATTTTGTGGCCGGAGAAAACGAAAAAGTCGCAATCAAGGTCCTGAACATCGACCGGGAAATGCGGCACGCTCTGGGCCGCATCTACGCAAACAGGCACGCCAAACTTGTGGGCCGTCGCGACCATCTGTTTGACGGGATTGATCGTGCCGAGGGAATTTGAAACGTGCGAGACCGCGACCATTTTAGTCCGCTCATTCAGCAGGTTTTCGTATTCGTCGATGATCAGCTCACCGCGTTCGTTCATCGGGATCATACGGACCGTGGCACCGCGCTCCTGGGCGACGACCTGCCAGGGCAGGATGTTTGAGTGATGCTCCATCTGGCTGACCAGGATCTCGTCGCCCTCGTTGATAAATTTGTGACCGTACGAATGTGCAACCAAGTTCACACCCTCGGTCGTACCGCGGACGAAAATACATTCCTTTACATCAGGAGCGTTGATAAACCGTTTGACCTTTTCACGAGCGGCTTCATACGCGGTGGTTGCGTGCTGTGAGAGGTAATGCACGCCGCGATGGATGTTCGAATGTTCCTCTTGCAGGTACTTCGAACCGCGGTCGATCACGATCTGGGGCACCTGCGACGAGGCCGCGTTATCCAGATAAACCAGCGGTTTGCCGTTTACCGTCTGCGAAAGCACCGGAAAATTCTTTCTTGCTTTTTCGACATCCCAATTGCTCATTGTCTTTACAGCGGTCACGGTATTTAGATGCACCTTATCGCTTGGCCGCCGCGATGGCCCGTGATTTCGCAGTGTCCGGAGCAGGCGGTTTTGACTTAGCTTTTTTCTTCTCACGAACGATGTACTCCCGCAAAGCGGCCTCTATAATAGCGGCACGACGCGGTTTTTCGCCGGCGATCTCATCGATCTCTGCCAACAGTGTTTCTTCGATTATTAACGATGTTCTGACTCTCATAATGATTAACCTTCCAATTTCGTTTTCAGCCTGTTCAGCACCGCCTCGTCGAGTTCTTTCTTGATCGATCCGATCGCGATCTTATTAATGATCTCTTCGGCAAAACCATAGGTTAGGAGATTCTTGGCAAGTGTCTCAGGCAGCCCGCGTGTCAGCAGATAGAACAGCTCTTCTTCCTCAAGCTGACCGACGGTCGCACCATGCGAACATTTCACGTCGTCGTTAAATATCTCAAGCTGCGGTTTCGTATCGACACGCGCGTCGTTAGACATTAGAAGATTTTTGTTCGATTGCTGTGCGTTGGTGCCATGGGCATTTTCGCGGACAAAGACCTTGCCATTGAAAACACCGCGCGATTTGTCGTTCAAAACGCCTTTGTATGTTTGATGCGAAATGCAGTTTGGCACCTGATGGTCGATGATCGAATGTGTGTCGTGATGCTGCGAACCGCCCAGCATATACAGCCCATCGACAAACGCTTCGCCGCCCTCCGCCGCAAATTTTACATCGATGTCGTGCCGCGAGAGACCCGCTCCCAAATTAATATTCGTCGAGTCGTAGCGGCTTCCGGCGCCGAGCGAGACTTCGGTAATTCCGACATGGAAAGCCTCAGGCACATCCTTTTGCACACGATAATGCGTCAGATCCGCATTGTTCTCGACAACGACCTGAATGGCCGTATTGGTGAAACTCTTTTCGGCCGAAGCGTAATATTCGACAAGCGTCGCTTTGCTGCCTCGTTCTGCTATGACCACGATGTGAGGAAAAATGGCTAAACCCTCACCTGTTTCGAATCGAAGTTCAATCGGTTGGCTCACGACGGTGTCTTTCGCGATTCGGATAACTTGCACTTTGCCGAAAGCGAGGTTCAAGGCGGCGAAACCATTTCGGCCGACATCAAAAAGCGACAACCGGTCACTTACGTCCGAAACAGAACCCTGTTTCTGCGAGTCGATGGCCCACAATTCCCTGGCGATCGGAGCCACATTGGTGTATTTCCAGTCCTCGTTCTTTACCGTCGGAAAACCTGATCGGCCAAAAACCGCGAAGGCATCTTCGCGCAGCTTCCGCAAGACTGGATCGTCTTCCGATCTTATAAACTCTCTAAATTGTTCCGTAAACTGTGTTTCCATTACGGCTGTCGTTGAAACCATTATTAAAATACCTTTACCAAACTAAACTTATTGTCCGAGCGGATCGTCCGCTTCGGTTCCAGGATAAACTCGCGAGCCATCTTCATTTTAGCCTCATTTTCCGCTCGCGGACGCTTATCGTCGACCAACGTTGACCGGTCAAAATCGAATAAAAAATCGTGACGTGTCAGCACGTACTGCACACCCATTGCCGCCGTCCTGGCGCGGAGTTCCTCAATGCTGCGCGCATCCCAAACCATTTGCCGCAACGTCCAGTCTTCGAACAGATAATCCGAAATAAAGGCACGGTCGAGATGGTAAGTGTCTCGTCTCATGTTGATAAGCCAGGTCACCTCTTGCGGGCCTGACTCACTATTAAGCCATTGGTAATATGGGTAATAGTCAAGATTCCGCGCAAGATAGTCTTCCTCCGATTCACCGCCCATCACAACCTGAAGCGGAGCCCTTTGCAAAAACCAGGCGGCGGACACCGTCAGGCCCGCAGCTGCCGCGACGCCAAGTGCAGCATGGGTTAACAGACGCATCCGGCCGGCTCGCTCAAAAACCTTCCCTGCCGACATTACGATTGCTATCGCCAGGACGGGCAATATCGGCAGCAAGTAGCGAAGCTGCTGGCTCGAGAATAACCAAAACAGAAAAACTATCGCGGTGACGCCGGTAACGATCTTTATGTCGATAGGTAAGTCATATTTCCAAAGCGCCACGATCATTATCGGTAAGCCGAAAAGAAACGCAACGCCGAGAACCCCGTCAAAAAACTCCGGCATTTCGGGCTGCGCTGCAACCGACAGATTCCATGGCGAGGCCAGATAATCCACGGCGTTCTTGTCGGCACCGCCATATTGCGAATTCATCGCCTGAAAAAGATTCGACCGCTCGACATCCCAGCCTGTAGCCTTTCCTTCCCAGATACTCATGTAAAAGGGAAATACCGGGCTGCCGGTTTCGGCCCATGTCCGCAGATACCACGGGGATGCTATCGCCCCGGCCACAACCAAGGCTGCAAAACCGCCCATAGCAATCCGGCTGAGCTTGTCGGACCCGGTTTCCTGAGCCTTGCGGACTCGGAGTAGAATTATCAAAGCAAACGCAGCAATCACAAACACCGTTGTCAGCTTCGAAGAGAGTGCAGCCCCCAAAAAGATCGCCATAAAAACGAGCCAGCCGCCTTCGAGAGCTTTCCACCAACGCGTGAGCGAATAGATCGCAAGCGATACAAAAAGCGTCAAAGCAAGATCGATGTAAGCGCTCGCTGCCACGTGGTAAACAGTCGGAACGGCCGCGACCATCAAAACCGCCAGCAGACTCGACCTGCGGCTGAGATCCAGTTCCCTCGCCCATCCAAAGACAACCGCGAGCACGAGTGGAAAAAATATCCAGTGAATGGAACCAGCGGCCGCCTCTGCCGCCCTGGGGCCGACGAAACCGCCGAGCAGCATCGCCCAAACGCTGTGCATCTCAGTGCCCAACGCAAGATAGCTCGCTATATTGCCCTCGATAAACGCATTACTGCCCTGAGCGATGAAAGCTTTGGGCACGGCAAAGTGATAAAGCAGCGTGTCTTTTGCAGTCGGCGGAGCAAGTGAGGCAGCGAAAGCAAGCAATAAGGGTATGGCGATCAAAAACAGTAAAATCCTGTCAAAACCGTTCGCCCTTTCCGGGACCCGGCTCTCAATCTTTGCGGTGCGAAATCCGCGTAGCCCAAACAGAGAAGCAGCAAACCCGATCAACAGTGCGACGACGGCCACGACGCCGCTGTAAAGGCCGAAAACTCCGAGAAAAAACCAGATCAGAGACCAAGCAGAAGCTCCGACCGCTGTGTTAATGGCAAGCTCAAGTATGTGCGAATGACCATCCGCCCGCGTTACTTTGATAGAAGACGCGATAAGGCTGCCGAGGCCAAACCAGGATACTGCCATCAATGCAGCGATCACGACACCTATAAAACTGTCAAAGATCCCCGAACCGAAGATCGGTCCGACGCCGAGATTCCCGACGAGCTGGCCCAGCATTCCAACATCCTCGCCGCGACCGGTAAAGAACGCGAACAATAAGACGAGGGCCCACGCAGCGACCAATACAGCGGGTAACGTGACGTTCGTGGTCTTGATCTCAGTCGCTGACAAAATCTATTTACGCTCCGCGGACTCAAGGATCTCAGCCAGATCGGGTTCGATCGGCATCGATCTTAATGGATTGACCTTTGCGCCGCCGGTGTTGCCCTTCGGATAAATTCCGAGCGGCGTTTTGGACGCAGCGCCGCCGATCCGCAAGATCTGTCCGGCGATCTCTTTTCCGTCACGCTCCCTCAGTCCGTGTTTGAACATAAGCCAGTGGATCCGCGTATGCTGATAAGTGCTCGCCTGCCCAAGCACATGAGCTCGCTCAAGATGGCGAAACGCACCTTCAGAATCGCCCGCGGCGGACAATCCTCCAGCCGTAACGATCTCAATCTCAATATGTTCGTCCAGGTTTAGCATATTCATTCTATTTCCCGACGCTCTTCACCCAATCGTAGCCTTTTTCCTCGAGTTCGAGAGCCAGCTCCTTGCCGCCTTCTTTGACGATCTTGCCGTCGGCGAGGACGTGGACCATATCGGGCACGATGAAATTGAGCAGCCGCTGGTAATGGGTAACAAGGATGATCGCGTTATCTGCACTGCGCAGCTTATTTACACCTTCGGCGACTATCCGCAGGGCGTCGATATCGAGGCCTGAATCGGTTTCGTCGAGGACGGCGAGCGTGGGCTGGAGCACAGCCATCTGAAGGATCTCGTTTCGCTTTTTCTCTCCGCCCGAAAAGCCCTCGTTGACCGAACGCTTAAAAAACGCAGGATCCATATCGACGATCTTGGCCTTTTCTTTCAGGTAATCGTTAAATTCGAGCGGATCGAGTTCTTCGAGACCGTGGTGCAGCATTTTCTGGTTGTAAGCTAGCCGAAGAAACTGTGAATTGGACACTCCGGGAACCTCGACCGGATATTGAAAAGCCATAAAGACACCGGCACGCGCACGCTCGTCGGGTTCGAGATCGAGCAGGTTTGCACCTTCGTAAAGCACCTCGCCCGAGATCACTTCGTACGTCGGATGCCCCGCAAGCACCTTCGACAACGTCGATTTCCCCGAGCCGTTTGGCCCCATGATCGCGTGGACCTCACCCTTACGGACCTGCAAATTAAGGCCCTTTAATATTTCTGTGCCTTCGATGCCGGCGTGTAAATCTTTAACTTCTAGCAACATAATTTTCTAAGCACTCTGTGCCCTCTGTGGTGATCCTTCAACGTAGATTTCGCCCTTCAAGAACGTCAACGCATTGCCGCCTATCTTTACGCGGTCGCCATTCAACTCGCAGAACAACTCGCCGCCACGTGCCGATACCTGCTTTGCGTACAGCTCTTTTTTGCCGAGTTCCTTAGCCCAATAAGGTATCAGCGAACAGTGGATCGCACCCGTAACCGGGTCCTCAGGAATACCGATCCGCGGGGCGAACATCCGCGAAACGAAATCGGCCGTTTCGCCTGCAGCAGTAATTATCACCTCTTCGAACGGCACGTTGGCGAGGGCGTGGAAATCGGGCTCGGCCTTACGAACGTCGTTCTCACTCTCAAGCCGCAGCATGACCATATTGCCCTGCGTTTCCCACATCTGCAGCGGCACACTGCCGATCGCGACGGAAAGCTCGGCGATCTGGTCGATCTCATTGACCGGATAGCTCGGAAAATCGAGCACGAGCCGGTCGCCGGCTTTCGTGACGCCCAACGGTCCGCTTCTTTCCGAATAAAATTCGATCGAATCGCTCTCGAGCTTTAGCTCATTAAAAATGACATGTGCCGTTGCGAGCGTCGCGTGGCCGCAGAGATTGACCTCGACTTTCGGTGTAAACCATCGAATGGCGTATTTCCCCTCACCCGGAACGAAAAATGCGGTCTCGGACAAATTGTTCTCTGCCGCAATGGACAGCATCGCATCATCGGGCAGCCACGCGTCGAGCGGCACGACCGCCGCCGGATTTCCGGCGAAGAGGCTGTTTGTAAACGTGTCGACCTGATAAATAGGCAGTTTCATTTTCCTATGATCGCAATCGCCTCGATCTCGATTCGGGCATCGCGCGGCAGCCTCGCTACCTGCACGGTCGACCGGGCCGGAAACGGCGCCTTGAAATGCTTTGCGTAGATCTCGTTCATCTTGGCAAAATCGCTGATGTCGGCCAGAAAGACGGTTGTTTTCACCACGTTTTCCATCGAACTCCCCGACGCCTTCAGCACCGCCGCAATATTCCTGAGCACTTGCTCGGTCTGAGCCTCAACGCCCTCGACAAGCGTACCCGTCTTCGGGTCGGTACCGATCTGACCGGCCGCGAAAACGAAACCGTTCGCGACGATCGCCTGCGAATACGGCCCGATAGCCTTCGGGGCATCGGGCGATTCGACCGAGCGTTTAGACTGTGCGCTGATGTGGACAGCACCAAGAATAACTAACGCGGCCAGTAGAGGAATAAGCCTAAGTATCTTCATCGTTCTTCGCGGCTTTGCCGCTCTATTGGCGGAAAAGCTCTGCTTTTCCGGCGGCACAGCCGCAGAACTTATACCTGAATACTCGGTGAAGCGGAGCTTCACCGCAAATAGAGCGGCAAGCCGCTTTTTCCAACTATTCCTTCACCGCCGCGATAGCCTGTATCTCGATCTTGACGCCAAAATGCAGGTCCTTGACCGGCACGATCGCTCTGGCCGGACGATGATCGCCCATCACGCGAGCGTATACCATGTTCACCTCGCCCCAATATTCCATATCCGAGACATAGATAGTCATCTGAATAACGTTCTCGAGATCGCTGCCAGCTGCATTTAAGATCGCCTCTACGTTCCGAAGTGCAACCTCGGTCTGCTCACCAACGGGCCCGTTAAAAGGGACCCGAGTCTCGAGATCCATCGGCAATTGGCCCGAAACATATACCAGCCCGTTATGCACAATGCCCGGCCAATAATGCCCTGCGGGCAGCGGCCAGTTCTCAGGCTGTACTCTTTCCATATTTTCTCCAGATCGAAACGATCGCCACAAACGCGATAACTGCCCACGCCGCATTAACAAAACTCGACGGATACGCACCGTAAAACATCGTGTTGACCAATAACAAGATGCTCGCCGTGATATTCATCCATTGATATGTGGCCGAGTCGGGCTCGATCTTTCTGAAAGAGACCAGCCCATATGCCGACAGCAGCAAGAAGGCCCCGATCCAGCCAAGCACGTCAAATATCAAAGAATCCATCGAACTCGTTACAGGTCTTCCGGTCTTAGTCCGGTCTTCTTGTCGATCCGAGCCATCATCTTTGAACCGATCTCTTCACCATCATGAAAGGCGAACACATAATCGGACCACTCTGCCCGATGCAGCACTCGGTGAGAACCCTTTTGCCTCTTAACACTCCACCCGAGACGTTCAAGGGCCGCAAGAACACGTCTCGCTTTCGCCGATTTCCAACTCGTCATGCAGCTTGAAAGATAAGACTCTCGACCTGTTGAGGAAGACTCTCTCCGTTTTCAAGCCGGTCAGCGATCACCCGAAGGGCCAGGGTCTTGACCTTTTTAAGAGCCTCTTCTTTTGTTGCACCGTAGACAAGAACCCCATCGAGTTCATCGATCTCCGCAATCCAGCGGCCGTCATCTTCCTGTTCTAATTCAATTGCTAGATTCATACCTGCTCTACCTCAAAAACTTAGCCAACTCACCGAAGCCGCCGCCGCGTGCAATATAAAACGGAACTCCCACCGAGTTGAATTTGTTCGAGACGAATACGGAAAAAGTGTATGGAAACTTAACAAGTTTCGTGACTTCAATTTCTATTTTCTTACCAAGATACTTCCTGCGATCGGAAGCCTCTGCGCATAAGACCAGAAGGTATACAAATTCCGATTCATGGTTCTCGATCTTAGTATCAGGACGGATTTTCAAAGTGCCGGCCGTGGCAATTCCCCCGCACTCAACTTCACTAAAGTCCATATCGAAGATCGTCCCTTTAATCGCAATCAACTCGGGGAAACCGTCGCCAACACGTCCATAAACAACCCGTTTGTCCTTCGAAATACAGTCAGGCTGCTGCTGTTGGGCGAACGCCACTGTTGGAATCACCAAACAAAAAATGCTGATCAATAATGCCATCCGGAATTGCTTCGAATTTATCGTCATCTTTGCCGTCACAGTGGCGCCGCTTTACCCAACACTCCCCTCAAGCTTCAGCCCTAGCAACTTTGTCGCCTCGACCGCATATTCCATCGGAAGTTCCCGAAAGACCTCTTTGCAGAATCCGTTGATGATGAGCGAGACGGCGTCTTCCTGCGAGATTCCTCGCTGCTGCAGGTAAAAGAGCTGGTCCTCGCTGATCTTTGAGGTCGTAGCTTCGTGCTCGACCTTCGACGAGCTGTTCATCACTTCGATATACGGGAACGTGTTCGCCTCGGACTTTCCGCCGATCAGCATCGAATCGCACTGCGTATAGTTTCGAGCCCCTTCGGCCTTGGGCATTATTTTTACGAGACCGCGGTAGGAATTGTTCGATTTCCCGGCCGAAATGCCTTTCGAGATGATCGTCGATTTCGTATTTTTGCCCAGGTGGATCATCTTGGTGCCGGTGTCGGCGATCTGGGCGTTATTGGTGAGCGCCACCGAGTAAAATTCGCCTATCGAGTTATCTCCCTGCAGTATCACGCTCGGATATTTCCATGTGATGGCAGAGCCTGTTTCGACCTGTGTCCACGAAATCTTTGAGTTGCGACCGCGGCAGGCTCCGCGTTTGGTCACGAAGTTATAAATGCCGCCTTTGCCTTCCTCATCTCCGGCGTACCAGTTCTGAACGGTCGAATACTTGATCTCAGCGTCGTCCAGCGCTACCAGCTCGACAACCGCCGCGTGAAGCTGATTGGTATCAAACTGCGGAGCCGTGCAGCCTTCGTTGTAGGCGACATAACCGCCTTCTTCAGCGACGATCAGGGTGCGTTCGAACTGCCCCGCTTCCTGCGTGTTGATGCGGAAATAGGTCGAGAGCTCCATGGGGCAGCGAACGCCCTTCGGAATAAAGACAAACGAGCCATCAGAGAAGACGGCCGAATTCAGCGCGGCATAATAATTGTCATTTACGGGCACGACCGAGCCGAGGTATTTCTTGATCAGGTCGGGATACAGCTCGACCGCCTCGGTGAACGAGCAAAAGATAACGCCCGCCTCCATCAGCTTTTTCTTAAACGTCGTCGCCACCGAAACCGAATCGAAAACGGCATCGACCGCCACATTCCCGAGCATCTTCTGCTCGCTCAGCGGAATACCGAGCTTCTCGAAGGTGCGCAGCAATTCCGGATCGAGCTCGTCGAGACTTGCTTTTTTCTCCTTCTGCTTCGGGGCCGAGTAATACGAGATGTTCTGAAAGTCGATCTTGGGATACTGAAAGTTGGGCCAATGGCCGGGCTCCTCCATCTTTAGCCAGTTTCGATAGGCCTTCAGGCGAAACTCGAGCATCCACTCCGGTTCATTCTTTTTGGAAGATATCAGCCGCACGGTATCCTCGGACAATCCGCGGGCGATGGTCTCGGTCTCGATATCGGTTACAAATCCGTATTTGTATTCCCGGTTTGTTAATAATTCTGCTGCTGTACTCATTGCTTTTTTTGACTACCGGCTACTGGCTACTGGCTCGATCGTTCTATGGATCCCCTGGATCTTGTGAAACGTCGCGTCTACCGAGCTTTCCGACCCGACCAACTGAGAAAGTGTTATCCGCGAAAGCGCGTTCTCTACTATTTCGTGCAGGCCCACGATAACCGGCCGAATGCCGCAATCGCCTTTGTGAACGCACGAATCGAGCACGCCTGTGTAGCTCTCGCAGTGTTTGTCAAGCACATCAGCATCGAGCACCTTGATTATCTCGCTCAGGTGGATCTCGTTCGCCGGCCTGGCCAGCGAATAACCGCCCTTGGTACCGCGGGTCGACTGGACGAAATCAGCCTTGTTAAGCAGCCACATCAGCTTGCCCGCGTTTGCCGTCGAGATCCCCTCGAGTTCCGCGATCTGCGGCAGCGTCAGCGTCTCGCCCGCCGGCAGGGCCGCGAGCTGCACCAGGCATCTTAGCCCGTATTCCTCTTGCGCCGAAATTTTCATAAATCACACTGGACAAAGAATTTCAGGTAATTACCGTACTAGAATAATCTCAAATCATTATTTTTTTGTCAAGATTGATTCCGCGGACGGAAACCCTTTAAGACCGGCCTGGGCAGCACTAAAACAGAGTTCTAAAGAACCGCCCTCAGCCGCCGGATTATCGCTTCTTTTGACTGAACGCCGACGAGCCGGTCGGCCTCGCGGCCATCTTTGAAGACCAACATCGATGGAATGCTCTGTACGCGGAAACGCCCTGCAGTCATCTGGTTGGCGTCCACATCGAGCTTGCCCACACGGACGCGTCCGATGAGTTCAGAGGCGAGCTGTTCGATAACCGGAGCAATGATCCGGCACGGACCACACCATGCAGCCCAGAAATCGACGAGGACCGGCAGTTTTGATTGTTCGACCTCCGCGGCAAAATTCGCGTCAGTGATAGTGATTGGTTTTGAACTCGTTCCCAGCGGGGCTTTGCAGCGGCCGCAGACGGCGCCGGCGGCACGTGCCGGATCGATGCGATTCTTTGCTCCGCATTTCGAACAGCCAATGATCTGGGCATTGCCAATAGAGCTCATATCGATGCCTCGATGCTCTATTATAGCGCCGCGATCAATTGTCCTTTACGTCGACAAGCTCGACGATAAAGATCAGCGTCGCGTCAGGCGGGATGAGGCCATTGCCCGCACCGCGCGCTCCATAGCCGATGGATGGCGGAATGACCAATATCGCCTGGTCGCCGACCCGCATCCTGGCGATGCCCTCGTCCCAGCCTTTGATTACCCGGCCCGCGCCGAGCGGGAATTCGATCGGCGTGCCCCTGTCTCGCGAGCTGTCAAATTTTGTCCCGTTGGTCAGCGTACCCGTGTAGTGGACCGAGACCGTCTGGCCGGCCTTCGCCAGAGCGCCCGTGCCTTTGTGCGTGAGCAGGTACGTCAGGCCGCTGGGCGTCTTGATCGCTCCGGCAGAGAGTACAGGCGGTTTTGGTTTTGACACAACAGGCCGCTTCACGGGCTTTTTCCGCGCCCGCGTCTGGGCATCGGCAACAACACCCAGCAAAAGAAGAGTAATTATAGCTATCGCAAAATTCCTAAACATAAGAATGAAGTATCCCGCAGAGTGGCAGAGACGCAAAGCAGAAAACCACGCTTTGTCCGGATCGCCACTTTTCTTTCTAAGCGTGTCTACGCCCTCTGCGGGATCAAATTCTTTCGTTTTTGCGGAAAATGATTCTTTAGGGAAAGCCTTTCTGACTCAGGATCAAATAAGAGGTTGTTTGAAATGTCAGAATACAGCCTCGGCGAACTCTGCGAACCCCTCCGCGATAAATATCGGTAAACGCAGAGAGCACAGAGTTTACGCAGAGACCGCTGAGAAGGCCTTATTCCCCGCCGATGGTCATTTCTCCTATCAGCAGTGTCGGTGAGGCGGTTGTTCCCAGTTTGAAGCTAAGGTCGTTGCCGACCGCTTTTACGTTGCTGAGAACCTTCAGAATGTTCCCTGCTACCGTGATCTCCTGCACGGCGTGGGTGAACTCGCCATCCTCGATCCACCGACCGTTGGCTCCCATCGAAAAATCGCCGGTCGTCGAATTGAGCCCCTGGCCGCCAACACGATCGAGGTAGAGGCCATTCTTGACCGACTTGATGATGTCATCGGGGCTGGTGTCGCCGTTCTTGATGGACAGGTTCGTGCTGCCGACATTCGGGTTGCCCTGATAGCTGCGGGCCGCATTGCCCGTCGGCTTTAGATTCAGCCGGCGAGCGGCGTATGAGTCGCACACGTACTGCTTTAGAACTCCCTTCTCCACAACGACAACGCTCGATGACCTAACACCCTCGGCATCGAATGGCCGCGAGGCCACGCCATCCGCCATTGTGGCATCGTCCAAAATCGTGATCATCGGCGAGACTATCTGCTGACCGACTTTGTCTACCAGGTAAGACATCCGCCGGTAGATGTTTCCGCCCGAAGCCGCGCCGAACACGTCGCCTAACAGGAAACTTGCTACTCGCGGATCCAGTACGACCGGCACAACGGCCGATTTCACTTTCCGTCCGCCGAGCTTCCGTATGACACGGCGGCCTGCCTCTTCGCCGATGGCCTGCGGCGAGGCGAGCGTGTTCAGATAACGGCCGAACGTGTAATGTCCGTCTGTCTGTTTCGTACCGTCCTCGTCCTCCGCCAAAAGGCTCACCGACATGCTGGCCTGTGTCATCTGGTACTGACCCGTGAATCCGTCCGAATTCGCAAGGGTCACCTGTGTCTGCGAATCATTCCACGAAGTTCCGTTGGCATTCTTGATCCGCTTGTCGAATTTCATACCGGTCTCTTCTGCAAGGCGTGCCATCTCGATTTTCTTCTCGGGCGTTAGCTTGGCGATCGATTCGTCGAATAGCATCAGCTTGCCGTCATAGCTGCCGAGCATTTCCTTCGGGGCCAGGCCGTTGTGCTTGTCGGCGTTCGAGACCTGCACGATCTGCATCGTCTCGCGGGCGAGGTCCTTAACGGCACGATCCTTGAAATCGGTCGTAAAGGTATTCGCCATCGCGCCGTTCTTGATCACGCGCAGGCCAAGGCCCTTGCTGATCGATTGCTGCAGCCGCTCGATCTTGCCCAGGCGGACCGTTGTGTTAAAGCCGTTGGTCGAGACGATGTAAACATCCGCCGCCTCGGCACCCTGTTTCTTTAATTCCGAGACGAGCTCGGCCGCTAAACTTTTATAATCCTTCGTCATATTTAGCACCTCCTTGGCCTTAGGCTTTGCCCTCGCCTCTAACTTTCGTTCCGCCGACGGTTATGTCCGACACCTTCACGGTCGGCGTTCCCATTCCCACGGGCACCATCTGGCCGTTCTTGCCGCAGGTCCACCCGCCGTCGGTAAATTTAAGATCGTTGCCGACCATCGAAACCTTTGTCATCACGTCCGGGCCATTGCCGACCAGCGTCACGCCCTTGAGCGGGACCGTGATCTTGCCATCCTCGATGCGGTAACACTCCGAGCACGAGAATGTGAAATCGCCCTTCGTGATGTCCACCTGGCCGCCGGTAAACCCCTTGGCATAAACGCCGTCCTTGACGGTTTTCAGTATCTCTTCGGCAGAATACTTGCCCGGGCGCAGGTAAGTGTTGGTCATACGCGGCATCGGTGGGTGATTATATGCCTGACGGCGTCCGTTGCCTGAGGGCTTAACACCGAGCTGCTTGGCCGAGATGCGGTCGTTCATATAGCCGCGGAGTATGCCGCCCTCGATGAGCGTTGTGCTCTGCGGAGTGTTGCCCTCGTCGTCGACATTGATCGTACCGCGCATATTCGGGAACAGGCCCTCGTCGACAACGGTGCAGTGCTCAGAAGCTACTTTCTGTCCGACGCGACCGGAATAATTAGACAATTTCTTGTAGTTAAAATCGGCCTCGAGCCCGTGGCCGACCGCCTCGTGCAGCAGCACCGCGCTCTCTGCGGGCCCAAGCACCACGGTCTGCACGCCGGCCTCTGCTTCCTGTGCTCCGAGATTTAGCACCGCTATCCGGGCCGCTTCCTTACCGATATCGGCGGCTTTGCGCTGGTTAAAATACTCCATCCCGATACGCCCGCCGCCGCCGGTGTAGCCGTTCTCGCGGAGCTTGCCGTCCTCGGCAATGCAGAACGCGTTGAATATGAACAGCGGCTGCGAATCTTCCCAGTAAACGCCGTCCGAATTGGCGTAGGCAACATGCTTTACCTCGTCGTTGAACCCGATGTTTACCCGCACGATCTTTGGATCGTAAGCCTTCGCCGCCGCATTCGCCTCTTTTATGAATGTCAGCTTCTTGGTCAGATCGGTAGAGGTTGCCAGCTCCTTGATGGGATACAAGTTCTGCACTTTTCGATCATTCACCCCGACGACACGTGTTTTGGCAGTGTTGTCGCTAGCGATCGCCGCGGCCGCATTTGCAGCTTCCAACATGCTCGGCATCGACACGTCCTCGGTAAAGGCAAATCCGATCTGGTCACCCTTCACGGCCCTGATCCCGACGCCCTGCACGATGCCGCGCCGGGCCGATTTCACAATGTCCTCTTCGAACGAGAGGTTCGAACTAATGCGGTACTCAAAGAATACATCGGCAAATTCGGCGCCTTTTGCCAGCGTCGCCGACAAAACTTTGCTGATATCCGCCTTACTGACCTGAAAATATGTATCGAGCAGTGATGCACTCATAAATGCCGGTTCGCCGGCCCATACCTTATTTAACCATTTATCGCTGGTTGCGACCGCGGCCAGCGCCAGCGAGCTTTTAACCAAGAAATCACGTCTTTGCATATCGGGGGTTACTCCTTACTTAATATATGAACAAGGGCAGAATGAACTTTTCCTGTGAGCTATTAACGCAAACTGGCCGGAAAAGGTTTACCGATCTGTTATTTTTTTATCAGCCGCCTTTAAATGACGACGCAAACGCCCGGGCGCGGGTTACATATAGCTCGCGGTCTTTATTTAATAACACCGCGCGTCCCGATATAGTGACAGTTTTATACGGCTAATTGAGAGCGAACAAGGCCCTCCGTTTTTGTGGGAGGGTTTTCTGCTTTCAGCAAAGGTTAGGCAAGGTTGGAAAGGCGCGCAGCTAAATCGGAGCATGGCCCCGACTCATTTGCGGCCGAACTTCGCCCGGATCTTCACGGCTCTTTCAATGACATCCACGTTCTCGAGGATCTTGAGACGAAGGTCGCGGTCGAGCGTGGGGTTGTCGGCGAGGAACTTGTTTACAACGTCCAGAGCCTCTTCGCTTCGCTGGCCGCCGATAAAGGCGCCGAGCCAGCCGTTGACGAAAAAGATCTTGCGGTTGCGTTTGTGGTTAGGCAGCTCTTTTAAAGCCCGTTCGAGATACGGCAATGTCAGCGCCGAGTGAGACGTGGAATTCCAGGGCCCGAACGCCGCCTCGATCCAACTCTCGCTGATCTCCTTGTTATTGACGAAATCATTCCAGTATTTCGCCTTGTTCGCCGCCGTCGCCAGACCGGCACGGGCGGCGTAAGCGTAACGTTTGGCTTCGTCGGACGTCTCAGTTTTTTCAAGATCAGCGAGCAGCTTCGGAGCGTCAGGGTCGCCGAGGACCATGAGACGGGTGACGACATCAAACTTGTCCTTGGTAGCGATCCGCCCCGGCCCGCCGGCGTTGCCGCCTTTCAGGATGATCTTCATTATCCGCCGGGCGTTGGGACTCGAGCCGAGATTGAGGAAGGCACGATAATACGTGATCCGCTGCCCGGGCGTCGAGGCGTTCTGCATATTCTCGATCAGCATCGCTTCGACGCGAGTTTGTAGGGCGTCGGCTGACTGAGGTGCTGAGGCCCGGCCGTTAGGGAGGGCGGAACTCGAACGTTGGATGTTACGCCCTAGCTCACGCGCGGGCTTCTGCATTGGCTGCTCCGGCAGATAGTACTTCATCGCGATCGAGACGCGTCCGAGCAGCGTCTGGATTGTGCTCTCGTCTTGCTCCCCTCCTGGATAGGAGGGGTGGCCGGAGGCCGGGGTGGTAGAACGGCGTTTGGGAGTCTGAGACGTGGCCGGTAAAGAAAGATTTTTTACCACCAGTTCGACATACTGCTTCGGATCCAGCTCGGCCTCGCGGACGCTGTCCCACAGACTGCCCCACATCATCGTCCGCAGGAAATCGTCCTTTTCGGCATGGATATTTTTCAGGACGTAATCGCGGCTTTTGTCGTCGAGGAGGAAGATGCCGTAGCCGTAGTCCTCATAATTTGGGAAAACAAAGGTTGGGACTTTTTCATTCGGATTTTCCGAGCCCCAAGGTCGTTCGCCTTCAAAATCAAGGAACTGTCTCTTAACCCCGGTTGTTCCGTCGGCGAATGTCGCCTTGAGATTGAAAAACAGTGTCCAATACGGCCTCGGAGCACCGCCTTCCGGCTCCAGACCTGGTTTCTGAGTGAGACGATATCCAGCAATCTTTTTGCCAGTCGAATAGGACCACACTCCCCGAATAACAGGCAGCCCCGGTTGCTTTACCCACTGCTCCGCCCACGGCTTCAATGTACCGGCATCCTTTCCTGACGCCGTCTCAAACTCTTTAACCAGATCTTCCCACCCCGCATTCGCAAACTCGTGCTTCTTCAGCAGCGAACGCACGGCTTTTTGAAAATTATCCGGCCCGATATAAAACTCGGCCTGTTTCAAAAACGAAGGAGCCTTGCGGTAGACGATGTTGCCGTAGGCGGATTTTGCGGCATTGAGGTTGGCGATCTCCTGGTAGATGGGCGTGGTGCCTTTGGTCGAATCGGTCAGGTAGGCGGCCTGTTTGTTGCGTTCGTAAAAGACCTTCCAGGCGTTGTATTCGGGCATTACCTTTTCGAGCGTCTTGTACGCCATGAACTCGGCAAAGCCTTCCTTTAGCCACAGGTCGTCGAACCATTTCATCGTCACCGTATCGCCAAACCACTGGTGCGCCGCCTCGTGAAACATCAGGTTCGCACGCGTGATGTAGTCGTTCTTGGTCGGCTCCTGCGGGAAAATAATGCGGTCCTCTCTGAGAAATGTCGCCCCCGCATGCTCCATCCCGCCGAAGGGAAATTCCGGGATCAGGACGAGATCGTATTTGGGGAAAGGGAACTTGTAGTCGAAGTATCCCTCGAGATATTTGATAGCTTCGCGGTTGAGACGAAAGACCTCTGCGGCATGGGCATTGAACTTGGCTGCCTGGGATCTGCGGACGTAGATCGAGCTCTCCGGTGTCTGTAGCCCGACCGTGAGGGAGGGCGCAACGTTATTATTGGGCCGCGTTGAGCCCTTACTGACGTGCGGGCTACTGACACCCGGGCTACTGACACGTTCCCATGGCCCTGCGGCGAACGCGAAGACGTATGTGCTGATGGGCTGAGTTTCCGCAAACTCTATGGACGGATCGTTCACGACCTGTTCCTTACCACGCTCGATACTCGCGCTTGAAAACCCGCCGGAGATCGCCGAGTTAGATACAACGTTCCATCCCTGCGGGTGCGTGACGACAAGCTCGAAGCGTGCCTTCAGATCTGGCTGGTCGAACACAGGGAATGCCGTGCTCGCATCAGACGGGACGAAGAGCGAGTAGATATACTCTGCACGGTCCTCTTTATCGATGTAGCGCGTGATCGCCGAACCGCTCGTGAGTATCGGCGAGGTGAAATCTAGTGTGATGAGGTTTTCACCCGCGACCACGCCTTCGCGGAAAATCAAGTGTTCATCTCGATCTTCGAAGACCGCAAACGTCCGATCGGTATTTTCTGCCAATGATCGAGAGACATCCGATCTAGCCACGATTCCGTTGATATGCACTCTGGAGATCGTCGATTTCTCCTCGTGTCCCTTTATCTTCCGCCAGTCGAGGATGATCGGCGGCACGTCGCTGCTTTGCGGCGATGCGGACAGGAGTGTCCGCGTTCCGACCTTGACCCGTATCTCGATCGTACCCTTCAGCGCTGGCGACATTTTCTCGAGCGTCAGGGTGAGTTTATAACGGACATCGGAGTAATGCGCGGCCCGCCATTTGGCGAGTTCGTGCGAGACGCCCGGCTCGATCGGAGGTATTTGGGCTGACATAGCGGCGGCAAAAAGGAACAATAGGCTGAGGATTCGCATTGTCGGTATATTACAGCACGGCCGCGGATAAGCAGAGGCCAGATAGCTTAGGCGGCAAACCTCGTTAAAGGTTGCCGCCCGGCTGGATTTAGCTTCCGCGTTGTTTACAGGCTAAAGTTAAAGCTGACAAATCCCGTAGCTTTTACGGGCTGGCCGTCACGCATAAATGGCTTGAACTTCCATTTGCGGACCGCCTCTTTCGCGGCCGCCTGGAGCATTGCGGGGCCGCTCGCCTTTTGAATCTCTGTGACCTCGCCATCTTCGTTAATCAGGACTTCGACCTTGACGATGCCAGTCGCCCGGATAGTTTTTGCCGCCGGCGGATAAACAGGCTGAGCGCGGCTGGTCGCGTAACCGATGAGAGCTCCGACTTCCATGGGGCCACTGTCTGCCTCATTGGTTACGGCTGTAAGTGCAGCCTCAGCCGGTCCTTTCGTATCAGACTCTGCGGGTTCCTTTTTTGGAGTTTCTTTCTGGGTTGGCGGGGCGGACTTAACGTAGATCGGGGCCGGCTGTATTGGGGCCTCGGGCTGAACGGTAGCCGGCCCAGCATCCTGGACCTCTCGGATCCGAGTCGCCGCGGGTTCTGCCGTCACAGGCGTGTTCTGAGAAACGAGGCTTTCATTCGGGACCGCGGCGATGGTCACGACCGGTTCGCCGAGAGCGCTTATGACGCTTCCTGATTTTGCCATTCGCTCGCGTGTATCCGCCAGATCGTCACGCCATCGGCGCGAATCATAATCGTCACGGGCCAGCATCCCTCGCGAACTGGTCGCCTCCTCGAGCATGACGATCGCGTTTGCCGCTTTGGATGTGTCCGTGCCCATTTCCTTTGACTGGGTGATGACCAACTCGAGCGTCTCGCGCATCTTCTCTAGATCATTGAGAGCTTCGAGCGGCAGTGTCCGGTCAGATACGCTCAGGCCGAGAGCGTTGTATCGCTCGGCCCGGCTGCGCGCACCCTTTATGATCTGTCCGGCGACGGCCATATACGCCGACGCGGCGTCGGGCCTGGTCGTCTTTTGCACGGCGTAAAACTCGTTAAGCATGTCCTGCGCACGCTTATAGTCGCCCTGTTCGAGATAGCTGTTCATCAGCAGGACATTCACGACGCCCTGTACGGACGGATCGGAAGTCTCACGCCGTAAATTCTCGAGCTCGAAGATGGCTGCGTTGTAATTGCGAACCGCGATATACGCCTTTGTCTTTGTAATGCGATCACGCATTACGTCGCCTGACGTTGCGGGTGCCTGAGGCACGAATGCGGC
>JBGSXN010000016.1:0-29224 GCA_041751355.1 Pyrinomonadaceae bacterium | reverse complement strand
GTTCAGATGAGGGTGACGCGGGCCAGCGGCGAGACGGTTGAGATCCCGCTGGTATTGAGGATAGATACGCCGATCGAGATCGAATATTACAAGAATGGCGGGATTTTGCCCTATGTGCTGCGACAGTTGGTGGCCTGAAATCTCTTGTTAAACAGCTCGCAGAATGATAAATTAACGCTTTAACTGGTCGTTGATAGCTTGCCGTACTCCGGCTTTATTTGGAGATAGTATGAAGAAGACCATTTTCGCGACACTGATCGTCTCGTTTGTGTTGGCCTTGATGTCGACATCATTCGCCCAGAGGTCGTCCTCGATCGAGAAAAGGACCTCGAGGACCGATGTTTCGCGTGCTCATTTTGGTGAGGCATCGGTCATCGCCGACAAACGCGGGGCCCTGATCACATGGCGAATGGCGGCGGAACCTAATATTGTCGGATACTACGTCTACCAACTGGACGCTTTTGGCACACGGCTCGTCAATAAATCGATGCTCTTAGGCCCGGCGGCGAGGGCCGGTGCCGATGAGAAAGGCGGTGAGCGTTACCAGATCTTTGATCCTCTCGGCGGCCGCGGATCCTCATACGTTATTGAGAGCTACGGCCTCGATGGACGCCGGATCGTTAGTAAACAGATCAATTCGAAGTACGTTCGCGATATCGAGCAGTTTTCGGGCGTAGCCGTCGAACAGCTAAGAGCGGCAAGCACGTCCAAGAATCGTATCGTTGAAACGTCAGCGCTTCAGTTGACCGAGGAACTGCAGGCAGCCGTAGTGGCAGACTCTGAACTGCCCACGGATTTGGCGACTCACCGCTGGGTGGTCTCTCAGCCGGGCGCCAGCATTACCGTGCGTCGCGACGGGATGTTTCGGGTTACGCGTGAAATGCTCGAAGGTGCTAATTTTCCCGTGGGCAGTGATCCGGCCAACTGGCGGCTGTTTCTGCAGGGTGTCGAGCACCCGATGATCATCGGCGGTAACGGTCAATATCTGGAATTTTTCGGCCGCGGCATCGATACCCCGGAAACAGACAGGCGGGTTTATTATCTTATTGCCGACAGCGTCCCCGGGCGGCGGATCGAGTCTCGCTTTTTGCGGCCCATCGGCGGCAATATTACTTCACCGAGCTTTCCGATGACTGCGGAAAGGAAAGAGAGATCAACCTATTTAAACAAAATATTTAATGGCGACGAAGAAAATTATTGGGGTCCGATCGTGACCTCGGCAGTGCCGGTATCGGTTCCGTTAACGCTAACGGATATTGATAGCTCGTCGCAGACCTCGACGCTCACGGTAAAGATGCAGGGCTTTTCGCTGACGCCCCATCAGACACTGGTCATCATCAATGGCCACGAAGTGGGAACAGTGACCGGAACGCACCAAGATAGCTTTTCAGCGGATTTTGATATACCGACAAGCCACTTGCTTGAGGGAGCAAACATCCTGGAGGTCTCGTCGGTGGCATCGTCCGACTTTACTCTTTTCGATTCAGTGTCGGTCGAGTATCGGCGGCACTACCGGGCCGACCAGGATCGCCTGACATTTTTTACACCCGGCTTTCGTCGAGCGGAAGTAGACGGATTTTCGACGTCTAATGTCCGGGTATTCGATATAACCTACGACGGCCACCCACAGCTCATCGCAAATGCACAGATCGTGGACGGCGGCGGAACTTTCACCGCAAAACTGCCGTCGGCCCGGCCCGCCATTTATCACGCGACCGAGGACGCTGCCCTGTTGTCGCCCGCTGCTGTGGCCGAGAATTTTCCATCGTCGCTTTCTACCCCGCAGAATGCCGCGGAACTTGTGATCATTTCCCATTCCTCACCCGCATTTATGGCCGCCTCTGAGGCCTGGGCCGATTATCGGCGGGGCCAGGGTTTTACGGTCAAGGTCGTCGACGTTAGAGATGTTTTGGACGAATTTAATTTTGGCCTGCATGGCGCCGCGGGGATCAAATCGTTTCTCAAATACGCCTATGAAAACTGGCAAGAACCGCCTGAGTACGTGCTGTTGATGGGCGACGCGTCGTACGACCATCGGAATTACGAGGCATTCGGTTATTGGGATCTCGTCCCGACTAAGATCGTAGCCACCGTCTTTGAGGAGACGGGCAGTGACGAGGCACTCGGCGATTTCAATGATGACGGCCTGGCCGAAATGTCGATCGGACGTATCCCCGCCAGAGATGCCGCTGAAATAACGATCGCTCTTAATAAAACGATGGCGTTCGAGAGCGACACAACGCGATATGACCGGGGGGCTTTGTTCGCTTACGACCTGCCGGACCCAAACAACTTTGCGGGAATGAGCCAGACGCTCCGTAACCAACTGCCGCAGTCAATGGCGGCTGCGATGGTCGACCGCGGCGCTCCTAATTCGCAGAATACCCTCATCGGTGAATTGAACACCGGGAAATATATAGCAAATTACGCCGGGCACGGATCGTCGGGATTATGGGCGGTCGCCACATTTTTCGGCCTCAATAACGTACCGCAGTTGACCAATTCCGATAAGCACACGATTTTCACGATGCTTAGCTGCCTGAACGGCTATTTCATTAGACCCAATTCCGATTCGCTCGCTGAAAGGCTGTTAAAGGCCTCAAATGGCGGTGCGGTCGTGACCTGGTCGTCGAGCGGCAGCACGACGTCGGATATTCAGTTATTGATGGGCACGCGATTTTTCAGTCAGCTCGCGGCGGGGGATATCGACCGCATGGGCGACCTGATCCGCGATGCAAAAGCAGTTATTCCGGCCGGAGCCGATGTGCGATTCTCATGGGTCCTGTTGGGCGACCCGATGCTGAAGATGAGGTAGCTCGTTCTCTTTTATTCCTGCTATTTAGCGAGCGGCCGATCGGTCGCTTTTTTCGTTGTCCCTCACTACCCAACCCCTGAAAAAACCGAAAAACAATAGATGATCAGCTCGGAAATATGTTAATGTGAAGCCTGTTATTTTCCTAAGAATCTAGATGGCCGACAGGCTCCAGGCTGGTGAACCGTTCAGTCACTACCGTATCGTCTCCAGGATAGGCAGCGGCGGCATGGGAGAAGTTTATCTCGCGAAGGACGATGAACTCGAACGGTCTGTAGCCCTTAAGATCCTAAACGGTGATATTGCCGACGATGCCGATCGCGTTCAGCGTTTCATCCAGGAAGCAAAAGTTGTATCTGCCCTCAATCACCCTAATATTCTCACTATCCACGAGATCGGAAATGAAAATGGCGTAAGGTTCATCGCGTCTGAATACGTCGAGGGCAGAACGCTCAGGACTGTGATCGAACGCGATGAACTCAAAATTGTTGATGTCATCGCGATCGCCCGCCAGATCGCATCCGCTCTCGAGATCGCCCATCGCAAAGGCGTGGTGCATCGCGACATAAAACCTGAAAACGTCATTGTCAGGGAAGAAGGGCTGGTGAAAGTACTGGATTTCGGCTTGGCCAAACTGCTGAAATCCAGTGAACCCGTCGAGAGCGAAGCAGCCACCAAGGCACGGGCGATGACGCAGTTTGGCATGATCCTCGGCACGGTGGCCTATATGTCGCCTGAACAAGCACGTGGGAATGCAAAGATCGATGGGCGATCTGATATTTGGAGCCTCGGTGTCGTGATCTTTGAGATGATGACCGGCCGGCGACCGTTTGAAGAAGACAGCTCCACGGAAACTATCGCTTCTATCCTGCGTTCCGAAACGCCGCGGATCTCGATGTATAGCGATAGCTGTCCGGCGGAACTAGAACGGATAGTACAAAAATCGCTGCAGAAAGATCCCGACGAGAGATATCAGGTCGTGCGGGATATGGCCCTCGATCTGAAAAGCCTCGAAAAGGAACTCGATCCCACAATATCCATAAGCGGCAACACAGGTGCACGAACTCGCGCGGATACCTCGGAATTTGAGGGTTCCCACGTAACCAGGAGCGGACTGCAGAGCACCATTGCCGAAGCCGTCACGCAGCGGCGTTTCATATTCGGCGCCGGCACCGCTGCCTTCGTCATAATGACTGTATTCTCCGCGATCTGGTATTTCGGACTGTTTTCGCCAACTGTCATATCGACCTCGCCAATTGCTGCTAAAACCACTGAGATCGTCAACTGGGCAAGCGGCCCCGGCGAACTCTACAGCAGCGGGAGCTTTTCCCCGGATGGACGAATGATCGCATTCACCTCGACGCGATCAGGAGCCAAGAATATTTGGATGAAACAAACTTCCTCGGGTGAGCCTATCCAGATCACCAAGGAAGAGCTGAGCAATGACTCCCTGGTTTGGTCCCCGGACGGCGAGGAGCTGGCATACTTCGGAAAAAAGGGGCCCGATGTAGGATTTTGGCGGATACCTACACTTGGCGGAACACCTAAGCTCATATCGCCATTAAATGACCTGAGCAGTTCGCTGCTAGTGTGGTCGAGATCGGGTCAAATATATTATTCGGTCTCGAACGAGATCCACCGAACAGATGTCGCATCGGGACGAACGGCAAATATCTCAAATCTTGGTTCCGAGAATCTAAAAGCCACTGACTTGGCGATCTCAGAAGATGAAGAGCAAATGGCTTTTGTGATCCGTCAAAGTGAAAAATGGGTATTGCAGGCACGTCGCCTCAGCGACGGATCCACACGGACGTTGACAGAATCCACATCGGAAATACGCAATGTCGTTTGGGATCCGGATGGGAATGGCCTCTTTTACAGTTCGCCCGTGGAGGGCGTTTTCCAGATCTTCTCGCTTAGAAACGAATTGGGTGGTCAGCCGATCCAAATGTCTTTTACCGAGCGGGACAGCTTTGCGCTCGACGTGGCGGCGGACGGTTCCAAGCTGCTGTTTGGATCAGCCAAAGAGGCATCCGATCTCTGGTCGGTCGATGTTGCAACAGGCAAGGAAACTATCTTGTCATCAGAGATCGACTCTGAGCTTTGGCCCAGCGTATCTCCGGATAGCAAGTCGATCGCTTACCTGTCCGTAAAGAACCTTAGCCAGGGGAATAATTTGTTCAATGGGACCATCTTATCGAAGACATTGACCGCAGGTTCGGCTCCAGCGGTGGTTACGCAAAACGGTTCGATCCCTATATGGTCCCCTGACGGCCGTTTGATAGCGTCAACTAGCGCTGAGGGAGGTAAATACCGGATCGGAACCGCAAGTTCCTCAGGATCGGGTAAGGAACTCGTATTAACAGCAGAGGTCGTAGTGCCGTCGTACTCGACCATGCCGTACAACCGCGTCCAGGTGAAAGACATGGATTGGTCGCCGGACAGCGCGCGAATCGCTTACGTTTCAGCGCGGAGTGGGCACTCCAACATTTGGTTAACCGCTGCCGACGCATCGTCCGATATTCAGTTAACGGGGAATTCGGATAAGAAGATGTATTTATATGCTCCAATGTGGTCCGACGATGGAAAGCAGATCGCCTGTGCGGCAAAAACCAACGGAGCGGCCCCGGGTGATAAGCCTGCATATTCGCTCTGGGTCATTGACGTCGAATCTGCGGCGGCACGGGAAATTCATAGGACATCATCACTTATTCGGCTGCTCGGATGGGGGGAGCACCCGGGAGAATTGATCGCAGCGACGACAGACGGCTCAGAATTTAGTAGCATCCATACGGAGATTCAATTCCAGTCTTTTAGATCTTTATCCGGCGGATCGAGGCCGCTGGCCGCAGCGAAGGAAGTTTATCTTAGAAACGTGTTTCTTTCCCCAGACAGGAGGAGTGCTGCATTCGCAGCCCATCGCGACGGCAAAGACGATCTATGGCTGTTGCCCCTAGCGGGCGGCAGAGAGCGGAAACTGACGAGCAATAACGACGAGCGACTGTATTTTTCCAACCTCGCGTGGTCGCCCGACGGCAAAACGATCTATTTTGGCAAACAATCGCGTTACAGTTTGCTGTCTATGCTGACTAATTTCAGGTAACAGGAGAAAATATGACACTAAGAACGACATTGAAGCTGGGTTTGGCGATTTTTGCTCTTATCCTCGGCCTTAATACAGGAATCTCGGCCCAAAAGGTTGATTGCAACACCGTAGGCGACGAGCAGATCGTCAAATCGATCTATGACCAGATGAAGGTCAAGCACGATAACCAGATATTGCATGTGAACGTACGGAGTTCAGGCCGTATTGTGACTCTGGAGGGCTGGGCCACGACGAAAAAGGTTCGGGGCGAGATCGAAAAGATGGCCAAGAAAGCACCATGCGTCAATAAGAAACTCAAAAACCAGCTTAAGATCGGAGCCGGGGGCGGCTGCGGTGCCGGAACGAAGCGATGCGGAACGATATGCATTCCTGAGGCCGAAGAGTGTAATATCTGCTCAGCTAAAGATTGTTCTTAAGTAAGCATGTCTAAACGGTCGATAGGCGGAAAAATTTTCTGCGCCGGTATTCTTACTTTATGGACTATCGGCGGCTTGACCGCGCAGACGCCGGAAGAGGCCGATTGGGATATTAGCCGTCAGCCGAGGGAAGAAGAGGCCTGCCGGGCGCAGGCCCGTCCTACTAATGGTGAACAGACCTATACCTTTCGCACGGTGAAGTGGCCGTTTCGACTACTCAAGGCGTACGGTCCGCGAGGCAATCGTTGGTTCGAGAAATTGGTCGGGCCGATAATCCCCGCCTTGCGGCCGTCTAATGACAAGTATCGTCAGCCGGACATTCGATTTATCGCAGGCGAATATGGCCGTCCCGTCCCGCTCGGCGAATCGTCCCGCTCTGTAAAGATACGGCGAGATACCGAGCGCAAGCTCAAAGAGGCCAGGCAGCACAGCGAGCGGCAATGGCAGGCGTGGCTGGCAGCCAATCCGGATGCCGCGGACGGTGCCGTTAGAACGGCGCGTTCCGAAATATTCGCGACTGGGTCCGGCTCAGCGGCTATGCCGCGATTCGACTGGCGCGTAGCAGGCATCGATGTGGGCCCGGTCGCTGACCAGGGGTTTGTTTGCAACACGTGTTGGGCATTCTCGACGATAGACGCAATGGAGATCAGCCGGCGGATCGACGCCCAGCGTTCCGGAAGAAAGAGTCCCGCCGACATCGGCGAACTCGACTCAGGCGTGCCTCGTCTCGTCAGTTGTATGTCGCCGATGAAAAGGCCCGACGAAGGCATTTATTGCGGCCTTAACTGGCATGGCGAGGCGTTCTCTTACATGGTTGACCACGGCCTGCCGCTCGGTGTTGGTTCCGATTACAACGAATATGGCTGGCCGCGCTGGAAATGCGACAAACAGGCCGCTGTCAAGGCACTTACGTGGGATTTCGTCAGCGCGACTCCGCAGTCCATCCCGACGACTGACGAACTCAAACGCGATCTCGTCACCTACGGCCCAGTGGTCGCCAGTATGAATGTCGATTCGTGCCTGATACTTTACGGCGGAGGTGTCTTTAACGAAGAGATCTCGAGGGACGGCCCTTATCACCTCGTCCTGATCATCGGCTGGGATGACGAAAAACAGGCGTGGCTGATCAAGAATTCCTATGGCGAGGAATGGGGCGAAAAGGGGTTTGGCTGGATCAAATACAACAGCAATAACATCGGCAAATGGGCCGCCTGGGTGATGGCCGACCCGAAAGCCGAGGAGCGCAGAGTACGTGAGCTTAGTAAAAAGAAGTAAGGATGGTACTCGCGGCAGGATTTGAACCTGCGACTTCTTCCTTCGGAGGGAAGCACTCTATCCAACTGAGCTACGCGAGCACGCGAAATAATCTTATCACTATCACAGCCTAGCGCGGAACGATTGTCACGGACTTGATGCGAACAGCTTCCAGCGGGCGTTCGCCTTCTTTCGGCTGGACGCCTGCGATCGTTCTGACGTTGACCATACCCTCGATAACCTTGCCAAAGATGGTGTACTTGTTATCAAAGCCCGACTCCCGTTTGAGTGTGATAAAAAATTGCGAATTAGCAGAATCGTTCTCTGGTCCGCGGGCCGCACCGACGATGCCTGTGTCATAAGGGATATCCGAGAATTCCGCGCGGACGTTTGGCTTGTCAGACCTGCCCGTCCCATCGTTGCGCGGATCAGCATCCTTGGATAGCGGGTCGCCGCCCTGTATCACCGAGGCGTTGATGCGGTGGAATGTCGTTCCGTTATAGACGCCTTCGCGTGCGAGTTCCTTGAATCTTTGAACCATCAGCGGGGCTATATTAGGATAAAGCTCAAGCTTGATAGTGCCGTAGGCCCCCGCATTCTCCATTTCGATCACGGCGATCTCTTGATCGGCTACTGGTGTGATCCCCTTTTTGACTTCACTGGAATTGGATCGGGAATTTGAGTTGGAACTGCTGTCGCACGCTGCTCCGATCAGCAAGCCGATCAATACTAAAAATATCGAAATGTTCTTCATAATTTGATGATTATATCGTCTTTTCACTATCCAGAATTATTGTGACAGGGCCATCGTTGACCAGCTCGACATCCATCATTGCCTGAAACCGTCCCGTTTCGACCCTAGAAATCAAAGCCGCGGCCCGGGCAACAAAACACTCGTAAAGTCGATTAGCCTCGTCAGGCCGTGCGGCCTGTATGAATGAGGGCCGCCTGCCCCGACGCGTATCGCCATAAAGCGTAAATTGAGATACGACAAGCATTTCACCGGCGGAATCCACCAGTGAAAGGTTCATCTTACCTTCATCGTCTTCGAAAATGCGAAGGTTTACGATCTTATCCAGCAAATATTCCGCGTCGGCCTCGACATCGCCAGCGGATACGCCCAGCAGAACCAGCAGGCCCCGGCGAATTTCACCCGTGACCTCGCCGTCAACGGTCACTCTGGCCCGCGTAACACGCTGAACAACTGCACGCATTTAGGCGGCCGAGTCCTCAACGTATACACGGTTCATTACAACCTGCTCAAGCGGTTTGTCATTGTGGTTACGTTCGACGGTTGCAATTTCATCGACAACATCCTGGCCTTCGATCACCTTGCCAAACTTGCTATAGCTCGGCGGCAAAGGGTAATCGACATGCATAATAAAGAACTGCGAACCATTAGTATTAGGGCCCGAATTCGCCATCGCAACCGTACCTTTCTCATACGGCCCAGCGTATAGCTCAGAACCGCGGTTTATCTCGTCGTCAAACTTGCCGCCCCACGCCGATTCGCCGCCATATCCCTCGCCGAGCGGGTCGCCGCCCTGGATCATGAAATTCGGAATAACACGGTGAAAGATAACTCCATCGTAATAGTTTTTGTCGGCCAAAAGCCGAAAATTTTCAGTCGCCTTCGGAGCGTCCTGCTCTAATAGCTCAAATTTTATAGTTCCTTTATTTGTTTCTAATACCGCAATTCTATTTGCCACTAAATGATCTCCCTAACTCAATATGAAACGTTCGATCGCCGCGGCCACGCCGCCTTCATCGTTACTTAATGTTGTATAAAATTCGCCGCGTTCCAGCAACCCGGGGTCGGCGTTTCCCATAACTACTGCCGTCCCGGCATAGTCGAGCATCTCGAGATCATTGAAGTTATCGCCGATCGTCATTATCTCGTCGGGCATGATGGAATTGATATCAGCAAGCTTCGCTACGCCGATGCCCTTCGAGGCGTCCGGCGGCAGGATATCGATCAGGGTGAAATCGAGACGGGTATATACGGTCGTCAGGATGGTTACAGTATCGCCTAGCTCGGCCCGAAGACTCGTTTCGAGCTCATACATCGTGCGGCAAGTGCCGGAAAATGAGATATGCACGACCTCGTGCTCATGGACTATGTCCTCAAGTGCCGGAACATGAGCAACCGAGCGTTCGGCCTCGTCACCGTGAAGCGTGGTCGCCCATTTTATATACTTCTGCAGCGGCTTGTTGTCCTCAGACACACGGTCATAGAGGAGTGTGCCGCGCCCGTGCGGATCGGTGCTCACCAAGGCGTCGCCGCCGAGATTCTTGCCCACGGTAACGATCTCAAGCGAAGTCTCGTTAGAAAGCAGGGAATAGGCGACCGTTTCCATCGAGTCCGCGTATTTTAGCAACCCTCCATTGTGCGTGATGAGGGGAGCATTAAGTTCGAGATCGAGTCCCACCGGCTGAGCATCACGAAACCTTCGTCCTGTTGCGATCGTTACCAGCACTCCACGCTCCTCGGCCGCACGGATGGCTTCGCGATTGGCATCCGGTACAATGCCATGTGAATTCAATGTGGTGCCGTCGAGGTCGAGGGCTAGAAGTTTTATCATCCAATAATACGATGTTTTGTGTTCATCCTCCGAAGCTAACGACGCCTTGAGACGTTCCTATTTCAGTCCGGTTTTGCCTCCGTGTGTTCGGTAAATTCGCCACAAAATAGAAGCCTGCCAAGTTAGAAGAATGACAATCACAACTGCGGCGAAATAATCGATATGACTTGTTTTCATCCATAGCTCAAGCCACGGATCGGTAAAACCGTCAAAGCTTCCTCCAAATAGTCCTTTTCCGTCTAATCTTACCCAAACACTAATAAGAAGCACGACAAGATAAACCATCGTTAACGATATCGAAACGATAAACTTTCGTGCACTGAACAGTGCGAGGAGTATGGGAAAAGTTATCAAATGAAACAAGGGAGTCGGCATTCGCACCCCGGAAAAGTTGATTATATTACCTCCCGCCTGCTTTGTAAGTTCATTCTGATGTCTTTCTACTGACTCGTTGTACTATACAACGGCATCCGCGAAGATCTCGGTGGCGAATAGAGCAAAGGCCAAAAAGCAAAATGATAGGATGAGAACTCTTTCGATCCTTGAAATTGAATATTCTTTCGTCATTCTTACCTTAGACCCGCAGTTTCGCTTAAGGTTCCAGCAAATTATTGTTTTCACTTTCGCGCTTCAATCGCCGTTGTTCTGCTAGCCATCTTTGATACACAGCTTTGCCACGTTCAAATTCGGCGGCTGATGCGTAGAAATGATGTGAGCCGTCGTTCGCTTCTACGTTGAGGACATAAAAAATATAGTCGTGAGTTGCAGGATTTAGAGCTGCATTGATCGAACTGGCTGTTACAGAGGATATTGGCCCGGGCGGAAGGCCGGCGAATTTGCGAGTGTTGTAAGGGGAATTAACCTCAAGATCGCTCTTATGGATCGTACCGTCCCAGCGATTAAGCATCTTAGCAATGTAAACGTTGGTTTGATCGATGCCCAACGGGGTGCCCTTGGACAGGCGGTTGTTTATAACGCCCGCGACAATTGGCCGTTCGCTTTCCAGAGGCGTTTCGGTCTCAATAAGCGATGCTTTGGTAACGATCTCATGAGGCGAGAGTGATCGAGAGCGGGCCGCTTCCGTCCACTCGGGCTTCCAGCTTTTTCTGAACTGCTCGACCATGGCGCGAATAATAACTTTGGCGTCCGTCTGTCGAGGAAATGTGTATGTGCTGGGGTACATATAGCCCTCGAGGTTCTTAGCCTCGGGTGCGAGATCGCGGATGAGAGACGTGTCGTCCATCAATGCCAGGATGGCCTTGTCATCAGCGGGTGGATCCTGGGGAAAGCGTTCGGCGATCCGTTTGGCGATATCGAATCGGGTAAAGCCTTCCGGAATCGTCAGTTTCGTTGTAAGTGTTTCTCCCTTTTCCAGCTCTTTCAACACTTCGAGCGGTGAGATCGGACTTTTGAATTGGTAATCGCCCGCCTGCAGCTTACTTGCATCACCGAATGTGCGGACGTACAGGAATGTAGGCATTTCACTCGCGAGGATGCCCTCGGTTTTTAGCTGTGTAATGATCGCACGCGGAGAGGTACCTTTTTCGATACGTATGTACGTATCAGCTTTGTCGTGCGTGTGCGGAACGCCAAGCGAGCTGTACATCCAATAGGATGTGGCCGCGATGACCACAACTGCGGAAGCGAGTAATATAAATACGATCTTAACTATCTTCATTTCGTCAGTGAAAGTTTAGCAACGACTAAAACGTCATCCAAAATGCCGGTCAGACGAATCTTTGTTGCCATTGATATTAGCGAGGATGTACGCGGTCGCGTTGCCGCCTACATTTCGCGGCTTCGTCTCGGCTTTCCCGACGTACCGGTCAAATGGGAATCTCCGGAAAAACTTCATCTGACGATGCGGTTTGTGGGTGATGTCGATGATTCGGGCCTCGATGCGGTCCGCAGCCAGGTAGAAACGGCGGCCGGCTTTCTTCAACCGTTCATGATCAGCATCAGTGGCACCGGGGCGTTCGAGAATCGCGGCAGGGCAGTATTATGGATCGGAGCAGAAGCGGTTGATGCGGCGAAATATCAAAATCCGATTCAACGGATAGCCAGTCTCCTCGACCTCGATGGGGTAGCCAAACGCCGCTTTAGGCCCCACCTGACTATCGCCAGGATCAAGAATTCGAACGAGGCTTCGGGATTAATAAACGAACACCGGCACCAATCACTTGATGCCGGCGAATGCGAAGTTAATTCCCTGACCTTGTACGAAAGTAAACTGCTGCCATCGGGCTCAGTATATTCAGTTATCCGGAAATACCCGTTTACCGGCTAAATTACCTTTCCAATTCGCGAGGGGAACGGGGCTGTTTTTGCAGTTCGGGCTGTTTTTCGCCGGTTTCTGCAAAGATTTCCTTAAATGCACCTACGCTTGCCAATACGCCCGAAGTTTCCATCGGCATAAAGATCACCTTTGAGTTTTGGGTGCGAGCCATGTCTCGCATCGAATCGACATAACGGGAGGTGATCAGATACTGCGCGGTTTGGCCGCGGTCACCGATAGCACCGGCGATCTGGGCTATCGCCTGGGCCTCGGCCGAGGCTGATGTCAATCGGGCTTGAGCGGCACCCTCGGCATCGAGGATCGCTGACTGCTTATTACCCTCGGACCGGGTCACAGCGGCCTGTTTTTCACCTTCGGCCCGTGTGATCGCCGCCTGTTTGTCGCCCTCGGCGGTCAGGATCAAGGCTCGACGATTACGCTCGGCCGTCATTTGTTTTTCCATCGTGATTCGAACGTCCTCGGGCGGATTGATGTTCTTCACATCGACGCGTGTGACTTTTACACCCCATTTATCGGTCGCTTCGTCTAGGATCAGGCGGAGCTTGCCGTTGATCTGATCACGATTTGACAGTGTGTGATCGAGGTCCATATCGCCCATAACCGAGCGCATGCCGGTAATGGTCAGTTGAACGATGGCTCCTACAAGATCCGCAACCTCGTAGACGGCCTTGGTTGCGTCCGTGATCTGCCAATAAACAACCGAATCAACATTTATCGTCACATTATCACGGGTGATGACCGGCTGCGGAGGCATGTCGATATATTGCTCGCGGAGGTCGATAAACGTAGTGCCCGGGCGAACATTCGACCAATAAACAGCACGTGGCGATTCGAAAAATGGGACTATAATATTTAGCCCGCTGGCTGCGACCCGATGAAATTTGCCCAGTCTTTCGATCAATAGAACACTGGATTGAGGAACGATCTTGATCGTTTTCCAAGCTACAACAAGCAGCGCTATCGACAGAAAAATTAAAAATATCGCACCGAGTCCAAAGATCTCCATTAATTGCCTCCAGGTTATTAAATTCACAGTAAATATACTCTATTTCCTAGCTGTTTGCTATAATTCGACGAAACCTATGGCAGTGACCCTTTCAGATATAGAGAAAGCCCGTGAGCGGTTAACGGGCATTATCAGCCGTACCCCAATGCTGTTTGACGGACGGCTTTCCAGGGAGATCGGGCTCTCGCACCACTCCAACGCACAAATAGGAACGCGCCCCTCGTCGGGCGTAAGCGGAGGCGCGTATCTTAAGGCCGAAAGTCTGCAATTAGGCGGCTCATTCAAGATACGCGGCGCCTATAACAAGATCTCGCAGTTGTCGGACGATGAGCTTTCGCGCGGGGTGATCGCGGCGTCGGCCGGGAACCATGCCCAAGGTGTTGCGCTGGCGGCAAGCATCATCGGCACAAAGGCCACGATCGTCTGCCCCGAGTTTTCGCCGCTGACCAAGCTGAATGCAACGCGGAGTTTAGGTGCCGATGTCATCCTACACGGTGGCATACTTGACGAATCGATCGCGTATTCGCGGGAGCTGCAGGAGAAAGACGGCTACACATACGTTCACGCCTTTGACGACGAACAGATTATCGCGGGGCAGGGGACGATCGGGCTGGAGATACTCGAGGATCTTCCCGATGTGACAACCATCGTGGTGCCGATCGGCGGCGGCGGCCTGATGTCGGGCATTGCAACGGCGGCGAAGGCGATCAGGCCTGAGATAAAACTCGTTGGGGTTCAGGCCGAGAATTCGTCGTGGGTGCGCCCGTCATTTACGGCTGGCCACGCGGTCCAGGCTCAGATGGCACCCACGATAGCCGACGGGATAGCCGTAAAGAAGCCCGGCAAAGTGACGCTGCCGATCTTAAAAGAGCTTGTCGATGATATTGTCGAAGTGACCGAGGAAGAGATCGCGAAGGCGATATTCTTTGGCGTTCAGAACAATCGGCTGGTGCTCGAAGGTGCCGGGGCCGCGGGGCTGGCAGCCATGCTCGCCGGCAAGGTCAAGGTCTCGCCGGATGATGTTGTCTGCGTCGTGCTCTGCGGCGGGAATATCGATGCCAACCTTCTGGCGAGGGTGCTCGAGCAGGTCCTGGTAAAGCAGGGCCGATACATCATGCTCAAGCTGCTAGTGCTTGACCGGCCGGGCTCGCTTGCTAACATTCTGCGGGTGGTCGCCGAGCGGCGGGCAAATGTGATCGAGGTATTTCACCGACGTGCGATGTGGCTGGCCCCGCTCGGCCGCGTCGGAATCGAGATGCTGCTCGAGGTCCGTGATAACGAACACGCCAGGGAAGTGACCCAGTATCTCGAAGCCGAAGGCTATCACGTCGAACGCGAAGGGCACGGAGATTGGGAAGAGTAAGGCAGAGGTTAGTGGTCAGCGGCGGTTCAGATTTTCATCGTACAACTCACGATATATCCGATAGTTGTTCATTACCTTAAAGACATAGTTCTTGGTCTCGGCAAATCCGACCTCCGAGGCGAAAATCCCAGCTTCCTTTGGTTTTGACCGGTTCAGCCAGCGGGCCGCATTGTCTTCACCACCGTTGTAACTGGCCGCTATCGCCTCATAGAGCCCGCCAAATTCATCCTTCAGGTCAGCTATATATTCGGCACCTATCGCGATATTGGTGCGTGCGTCGTAGAGATCATCGGGCTTCAGGTTTGGAAAACCGGCTTTCTGGTTATATTTCAGCGCCGTGTCGAGGACCAACTGAAGCAGGCCCCGGGCTGCCGCCGGCGATTTTGCATTTGCCCGGAAGGAGCTTTCCTGTTTCATTATCGCCAGGATAAAGCGGGGATCGATCTTGTGCTTTCTCGTATTTTGGAGAATTTCATTTCGGAACATTACGGGGTTGTCGGCCCGGTGTCTCGCGGTGAGCGGTGCCGGAATATGAAATTTCGCACCGTTCTTTGCTAACCGCTCCGACGCCAGCCCTCCATAATAAGACGTAAAGCTATTACCTATCGCGGCGTAAGCATCCATTGCCTGCTGTTTTCGGCCCGCTTTTTCCAGCGCAAAGGCTTTTAAAAATTTGATCTCATCGATGCTCGTCATCGAGCCGCCGAACTTCATGCTATTAACCATGAGATCGCCAATGGCCGCGGCCTCGTTCCAGCGGCCGCGATGGATCTCCATCCTTAGCTTTGCCTGGAGAGCATTGGTTTCGGTAGCCGATCCGGCAAACTTCTGCCGCGTCTTCTCGACCCAACCGCCGGCGTCCTCATATTTTCCCGCTTCGCGAAGAGCGTCGATGATATTCAAATGAGCCGAATCGATCCGCTCGCCGTCGGGGTACATCACGGTATATTGCTCATAGATCGCGGCCGCCTCGGTATTTTTGCCCAGCCGCACGTGACAGGCCCCGTTAAATGACAAACCCTCGCGGCCGTAAAAGGTAGCAGGGAATTCACGCGCCACACGACCGAGATATGTTATCGCCCGGGCATAATCACGCTCCCAATAGTACGAACGCCCCGTCATAAACAGTGCACCCGCCATTGATGCGTCTTCGGGGTGAAAATCGAGTATTCTCTGAAAATGCTCACGCGATTCGGGAAAATGACGGTTCTCGAAATAGACCTTTCCGCGCGAAAAGTGATCGGCAGGTGTCAGCGACATCAGCTTCCCGTCCATGGAACGGCTCGAGCGGTCCTTCTCCATCACCATCCGAAGAGCGGCATCCGAAGCCTGCGAAAGCGCGATCGTCGAAAACAGCAAAATACATCCGGAAATCAGGGCTGATCTTTTCATATTTGTAATGCGGGCGAGAGGTACGTTTATCAGGATACCCGAAAATTAGACGGCCTGACAATAGAAAGAGTTGTCACTCGTATCGATAAACAGTCAGCCATCAATGTTTGCCCAAACGATCCAGTATCTCGGAGGGCCCTGGCTTATGGACAGTTTGCATTTGAGTAGAATATACGGAAGGACACTCTTAACAAATTGAAGGGCGATATTGTGATAATGGTCAATGCAGTGCGGGAGGCGAGGCCTTTTTTCACTGGAGCTGTTGGGATCTAAGAGTAGCCGAGTCGATGATGACAGCACGGTCCTTCAGCATACGAACTATTCAATGTTATCATTCGTACTTGACTGCAGACGGCGGTTGTATCTTCTATGAATCCTTGTCAGAATTGCGGAAAGCTGAATTCGCCCGAGACGAATTTCTGCCGTTTTTGCGGTACGAAGTTTAATGTTTCGCGACAGACCTTGCCGGACGAGACTTTTGGCTATTCGGCACCGCGTCCATATGCGTGGAAAACAGACGAATTTCAGACCGAAAATGAGCCGCGTAAAACCGACCCGATCATTCGGCCTCAGCCATTGGCTCAGCCCAGGCCAGCCCCCAATTACCAGTATGGCGGTGCTCCGCTGGGATTTCATCAGCCTCAGCAGTTTGCTCCGCCGTTTCGCTGCCAAAGCTGTATGAGCCAATATCCTTCGCGAATTGAACGCCGCATCTCGACAGCGGGGTGGATCACGTTTGCAGTACTGCTGGTTTTCTTTTTTCCTTTGTTTTGGATCGGACTCTTGATCAAAGAGGAAGTTCAGGTCTGCCAGACCTGTAATTCGAAGGCCCCGCAGCCTCAGCGATAATAATAACCTGTTGGATGTTCTATCTTAATTTCGGGGTTTGTGCTCCGCACCTCAACCTTGTGATATCCCTTTTTCATGTGTGTCGAAAGGTAGGTCAGTGAGAACTGGCGATTTAACGACATCACCAGGTCACTAAAAAAAGGCATGAAACTCACCGGAGCGAAAGATCCGTTATAAAAAGCCCGTCCGCCAGTCTCTTCAGATAGTTTCGAGAGAGCGCCTTGCCCGGCAAGAATAAATATTGATCGGCTCCTTTCGGCAGTAGTTGTCGGCCAGTAAAACGAATATACCGCGACGCTTCGCCGCTGAGCTTTGAGTATCGCCTGCTCCAGGTCAAAGCTCTGTGTGATCGACGCGAGATTTCGGCCATCCGAGGTGTCTAGCCCGTCCGAAAATAGCAGGATCGCACGCCTGCCGGCGGGCACAGCGTCAAAACGGCTGAGCACCTGTTCGACACCGTCATAGGGGCTGCGGGGAGCGAACGATGACGAACCTGCCACGATACGAAGAGAATTGGCGGCCAATTCAAGGTCGTCGGTAAATCGCTGGCGAACCTGCATCGAACCGCTTCGTGAAAACACGGTCATCACACGGGTTCCTTTAGGCAGACCACGTATAAATTCGCGAATGTCGCCGAGCTGCAGGTTAAATGCGGACGTAAGGTCTTCTTGAATGACGATCGCGATCGAGAGCGGCGAGGTACTAACGCTGCGGATCGATAATATCTGTTGTTCATCGCCATCTTCGCGGACGATTAAACGATCGGCTTGAACAAGTTCTTCCTGCTGCTGGTCGCGGAGTTCTTTCTTTGTAAATATCGAGATCGGGATCGTAACCGTACGTACGCGCTGCCTTTGATCTGGCTCCTGGGCGGAAAATGCCCCCGGCAAAATCAACAGCGCGGATAATACGAGCAAATAGGCCTGATTCCTCATAAAGCAGTGGCTAATGAATCATAATATATTTACAGGCAAATACTAAGCATTGTGATGCAGAAAGAATAATTACCGTTTACGCGATTATGGCGATCTATGCGCTAGACTTGTAAGACCGATCCTATGGACGAGCTTACTAAGTCTGAGATCAGACATATTACAAAATTAAAAGCCGGTGCTATCGCGGCCCCTGTCGCGCTGACGATAATCCCGGCTGTGATCACGCTCGTCCTCCTGTTGCTGGCCGCCGGCGGTCCGCCCGCGGCCGTTCTGATACTGTTTGGAGGCGTAGTGGCTACCGCTCTTGGATTTGCTACCGGCGTCGTCACTGCGGCCGTTCTTACGAAAAAAAGGTCCGATAAAGTCCGTCAACTAAAAGATCATATGGCTGCACGCGGGATCAGGGCTGAGGAGATCGAATGGTTTCGCAGCGAGTTAAAAGCGGAGGAACGTCGCTCTCTAAAGGCCCTGGAATCCAGAGATCTGCTTCTCGCCGACGCCTATCGCGAAACATTAGCCTCGCGGCTAACAGCATCGAGGATCATCAAATCGTCACGTCGCGAGTTGATGTTGTCAAAGCGCCGCCAGAATTCAATTAAACAGTTAAAAAGCGGACGCGCCGAAGAATTTCAGGCTATGATCGGCAACGATATAAAGAAGCTCGACACGATTAGTGAAGAAGCACAGTTAATGCTCGCCGAGGCGGATTCGCGATTGCGAATGATAGAGGCCGCTGGTACTCGAGAGGGAAGTATTGCAGATTCAGAACTCGCTCTAAAGAAGCTTTCCGCGCGCACTTCCGAACTTCCGCTCGCCCTCGAGTCTGCCAAGATGGCTGACGAGATACGCGTCGAACTCGAAAAAGAAGGAATAGATTGAAAGTAGAAAACGCAGAACACGATCTGCGCTTCGGTATCGGAAATATCTGGCGAATGGGAACCGCGAAACCGGTCGGACGTATGAATTGAACCTGTAGATTACAGGTGGGTGGCTTTCTGCTCTTTCGAGCATCAGAGCCGATATCTATGGCGAATCCCCACGTAGAGGATCGCACTGAAAATCGGCATTAGCCTCCCGGCATTCATGTGTTGGCTCAATTGTAATTGCGTCCGGTGTCGAGCAACGCAGTAATGAACCCTTCGCCAATTTGGATACTATCACATCCATTCACGGGTGGAAATATAAATCGGGCCCGATAACAATATTACGTTCTTGGAATAAAAAATATAGATTCTGATTAGATCTCGAGCGGCTGCGTTTCGAGATCGCGATGCTTCAATATGCGGTCAAGCAGTTCTGAGCATTCCGAACTGCGGGCAGCGAGCTGTGCGTCACTTTGAGCCTGAGAATGTTTTAGTTGGTAATATTCGTCGGCGATGTGGAGAGCAGCGAGTATCGCAACCTTTAAGGAATCGACGGTCATCGTCCCGGATGAGATCTCCCTCATCTTGGCGTCGACGTATTCAGCAAGATCCTGAATATATTCATTATCGCCGTCAGAACGAATACTGTAGGTCTGATTGTATATTTCAACTCTGATCGTTTGTTCCGACATAAGCTCTAACGGCCAACGGCCTCCGCAACATCGGTATCGATCAAAGTTATTGCGTCAAGCATTGCTTCGACCTTTAGCTGGATCGTGTCTCTTTCCGAAAGAAGTGCAGACAGCTTTGCCTCAAGCTCAGCCTTCTCAGCCATCGTGGATGCAGCGTCACGCCGAAGATCGATTGTCTCGCGCTCAAGCTTCTCTTTTTCATCGCGCATCTTTTTAGCGAACTCGATGGTGAGGTAAATTTTGTCCTCGAGATGCGAGAACTTTTCCATTCCCGTTAACGCGTTCATTCAGGTCTCCAGTCGGGGGTGTATTTAAAGTGTGATTCGATTATCTTGGCTTTTTCCGAAAACTTCAAGTAAAGGGTGAAGTTTATCAGTAACGGACTTTTACATCCAGTTCACGCTCCACTCCGCCCACTATTTTAGCATGGATATCCTCAACTTCGTCTTCCCGGAGTGTTTGCTCATCGCTGCGATATTCGAGCCGGACCGTCAATGAACGCTCAACATCTGCAAGACCTTCTCCCTCGTAAATATCTATAAACACTATGTTTCTGCAGAGGTAGTAACCCTGCTTACGGATCGCCTCGACAATCGAGGCAAACTCAACACTGCGTTTGGCAATAAACGAAACATCTCTCACGATAGCAGGATATTTAGCCAGAGGGCGATAGCGAATCGGCGATCCTTTCCCACTCAACAACGTCTGCAAATTCAGCTCAGCGACATAGACCGGTTGTCGAAACTTGTAAGTGGCTGCGATTTGATCTGATAGCCGCCCCACAGAGCCGACGGATTTTCCGGTGACCTCGACCGCAGCAGTCTGACCAGGGCGGAGATGGCCGATATTAGCCGATAAAAATACAGGTTCGGCAATGCCGATCGCGGCTATCGCGGCTTCTACTGAGCCTTTCGCATCATAAAAATCCAGCGGCCTGGAAGTCATTCCGCGATTCTGGTGGGTTTCCCCGCCAGTAAGCACGATGGTGAGAACCTTCTGTTCGTTTGGCAGTCCTGATTCACCAGTCTTAGACGCAAACACCTTGCCTACTTCGAAAAGCTTCACGTCCCGTCGTTGGTGGTTGAGATTGAGACGTACCGCATCGAGCAAGCCGGGCAGAATGGTCGGCCTCATGCGGACGGCTCCCTCGATAACCGAGTCCTGCAAGGTCACATATTTGTTCTCAGTTAGCTCGTCGATCACGCCGGGAACCGTTTCGAACATTCCATCGAACCGTGTATCGATAAAACTGTATGAGATCGCCTCGTCAAACCCGAGATCGACCAGCGATTGTCGAAGCAACTTTTCACGTTGCTCAGTCTGCTGATATTCCCCGGCCCCGAAGGCGGGAGGAAGTTCGGCCGTGATAGTGTCGTAACCGATGTGACGGGCAACCTCTTCAACCAGGTCCTCCTCGATAACGAGGTCGTGCCGCCAAGACGGTGGCACATAAATGCCGTCACGATTAGTTTCGATGCCCAATGCGCTGAGGGTCCGATCGCATTCTTCGCTACGTACGGAAAGTCCCGTAAGCCGCAATACGGAGTCGGAAATATCATCCGACCGGATCTCGGCGGGATCGAATTTGTGAGGATATACATCAACAAACTCACCAAGCTCGCCACCGGCCAACTCACATATCAGGTTTGTCGCCCGATCGGATGCACGGACCAGATTTTCGATATCGACGCCACGTTCGAATCGATAGCTGGCTTCAGTTGCCAGGTTAAGTTGGCGTGATGTGGACCTTATATTTGCTCGGTCGAAATACGCGACCTCAAGTAATACGTTAACTGTATCTTTAGTGATGCCGGAGGAAAGCCCGCCCATTATACCCGCGACGGCTACTGGTTTTTCCACATCGCATATCGCCAACATTGAATCGTCCAGTTTTCGTTCAACCTCATCGAGTGTTTGAATAGTCTCACCGCACCGAGCCCGACGAACGACGATACGATCTCCAGCTAACTTATCCAGATCGAATGCATGCATCGGCTGTCCAAGCTCGTGCATTACATAGTTAGTAATATCGGCCACATTATTAATCGACCGCTCGCCGATAGCCTCAAGCCTCGTGACCAGCCATTGGGGGGATGGGCCGATCTTTACGTTTCTAATTATTCTGGCGGTAAAGCGATGGCAAAGATCATCATCGAGGATCGATACCAGACCGCTTGCTTCTCCGAGATCTGTCGCGGCAACCGGCACACTCTCTACCGATCGTGTTTCCCCCTTTGTGATCGCGGCGATCTCGCGAGAGACACCCAGGTGGGAAAGGCAATCGGGCCGATTTGACGTCAGATCGATATCGAACACATGATCATCGCCGTGAGGATGAATTCCCTCGACAGCGAGGCCGACGCCCGTAAGCTTTCGACCGAGATCTTCGGGTGACAATTCGATGTCTAGCAGATCTTTGAGCCATTTGTAGCTGATGTTCATGATAGCCGTTTATGATTTCTCAAAATTGCCCCATTCCAAATTCGGACCATCCAATACGAGTTTAAATTCGTTAAGAATGTCGCGGCCAATTATTCCTTCGTCGCAGTCGTATACCAGAAATTTTCCACGAAATAGTTTCTTTAGGAAGATAAGATCCAATCTAACGTAATCCGGTACACTTACCGAACCGTCAAAAGCCGATTAGCTCAATCGTATCGTCCCGGAGAACCGGCACACCTACATAATTGCAGCTTGCTCTCGGTACAAGCGTTATATCCGCGCCGGTATCGAGCAACATCGGCACATCACGGATCATTTCTTCGGTGTCGGTATTTCGGAGGATTATGCGGGCGACCGGAGCTGGTGGAATATGCTCGCCGTTATATTTCATCATCGTCGATTTCGACCACTTTGCGCTCAAACTCTTTAATTCTGCTTGGGTCGGCCAGGCGAGGACTCATAATTCGAAGTTTGCCATCAGTCATCTCGGGAACGACAACGTAGACACGTGCAGATTCAGGCAGTTCGACATCCTCATGGATAACGATCCTGCCGTTTTCAATTATGCCTTCGAGCGTTCTAACTGACATATTCCCACTTTAACACATCCTCTGTTATCTTCACGGCCGTATGTAACAGCACGATAAAAGTACTTTGATACTTTACCGGAATTGCTCCAAAAACCTCACATCGTTATCAAACATAAGTCGTATGTCATCCAGCGAATACATAAGGGCGCACATGCGTTCTAGGCCGAAGCCGAAAGCAAATCCCGAGTAAACCTGTGGATCGACGCCGACGCCTTTCAAAACGTTCGGATGAACCATGCCTGAGCCGCCGAGCTCGATCCAGCCCGAGCCTTTGCACGGGCGGCAGCGTTCACCTTCGAAAAGTCCACTACTATTGCACTTAAAGCACGAATAGTCGAATTCCGCACTCGGTTCTGTAAAAGGGAAATAGCTCGGCCGCATACGAATAACTGTCTGCTCGCCGAACATCCGGCGGACCCATTCGCCGATCGTGCCTTTCAAGTGCGCCATATTAATGCCCTTGTCTACGCAAAGTCCCTCGACCTGGTGAAACATCGGAACGTGCGTCATGTCGGGTGTGTCTCGTCTGTATACCTTGCCCGGTGCAATAATGCGGATGGGCACGCCGCGGCGTTCCATCGCACGGATCTGTACGGTCGAAGTTTGGGACCGCAGAGCGAATCCATCAGTCGTATAGAACGTATCCTGTGATTCTCGGGCCGGGTGGCCCTCGGGAATATTAAGGGCGTCGAAGTTATAATAGTCAGTCTCGATCTCGCGATCATCCTCGATCGCATATCCCATCGAAACAAAGACGTCCTCGACCTTTTGCCGAAGTATCGTCAGCAAATGCAGATGACCCTGACGCGGCCGGCGCCCGGGTATTGTTACGTCGATGCGTTCACGTTCGATCTTTGCGGCCGAAACATACTCTTTTAATCTCGACTCGATAACACCGATCGCATCAGTGATCTCTCGCTCAACGCTCTGTACAAACTGCCCAAATACACCCCGCTCTTCAGGTGCGACCCGGCCGATAAGCTTCATTGTCCCGGCGATAGCTGATTTCTTGCCGGTATGGCGAATTTTCAATTCGTCAACCTCTCGCATTCGTTCCTCGGCATCCGCAAGCGTCAAGCCGCCCAGATCGATATCGCGAAACGCAGAAAATTCAGCTTCAAACGCACTCCGGATGGCCTCGACTTGTTGTTTTTCTTCATTCATAGTGCGGGCAGCGAATAACAGGCTGCCGAAAGACCGAAAGCGTAGATTTTAACAGGCGCGGCCAATGTAGCAAAATATCGATACAGCATCCGGAGTTTTGCACGATTCCGCTGCTGTAGCCCGCCGGTGATATTATTAATTGTCAGGTACTTGAGCGAGAGAGCAGTATGAAGGCTATCGTAAAAAGCAAAGCCGAACCCGGACTATGGATCGAGGATGTTCCGGAGCCCACAATGGGCATAAACGCCGTGATGATCCGCGTCAAACGCGGCGGTATCTGCGGCACGGACCTGCATATCTATAACTGGGACGCTTGGGCGCAAAGCACGATAAAGGTGCCGACAACGATCGGACACGAGTTTGTCGGCGAACTCGTCGATGTGGGGTCGAATGTTGTTGATTTCGCGGTTGGCGATATCGTCAGTGTCGAGGGTCACCTAGTTTGCGGCCGCTGCCGAAACTGCATGGCCGGCAAGCGGGCCTTATGTGTGAATACACGAGGCGTCGGTGTTAACACCAATGGCGGGTTTGCCGAATTCATTGCGGTTCCATACACGAATATATGGAAGCACAAACCCGACATCGATCTCGATGTTGCCGCTATATTTGATCCTTTCGGTAACGCCGTCCACACGGCTCTTGAATTCGAGGTTTTTGGCGAGGACGTGCTCATCACCGGCGCGGGGCCGATCGGCATTATGGCCGCCGCGGTCGCGAAACACGCAGGGGCAAGAAACATCGTAATCACAGACATAAATCCCTTTCGTTTGGAACTCGCCGAAAAGATGGGCCACGTGACCCGGGCTGTAGATGTCAGTAAAACGTCGATCACAGACGTTCAGAAAGAACTGGGGATGAAAGAGGGCTTTGATGTCGGCATGGAAATGTCCGGCGTTCCCGCGGCTTTCAAGGACATGCTCGCGAACATGTTCCACGGCGGTAATATCGCTTTTCTCGGCATTCCGGCCGACCAGTTCGCTATCGACTGGAAGACCGTCATCTTCAACATGATCACCATCAAAGGCATCTACGGCCGACAGATGTACGAAACCTGGTACCAAATGTCCAACCTCCTCGACGCCGGCGTCGATATCTCGCCGGTGATCACGCATCGGTATTCATACAAGGATTTTGAACTGGGATTTGAGGCGATCAGGGAAGGAAATTGTGGGAAGGTGGTTTTGGATTTTGAGGAAATCCGATAAAGGTTGATTGCTACTACATTTATCATTGGAGGTCGCTAGTATTCAGGTAACAACTCATCACTTAGATTTAAACGCAGAGGCAGCACTTAGTGCCGCAATCGGAAGACTAAATATTGGGTTTTATTTTCCGGAGGCTTGGATTAGAGTTGACCGCGAAGGCGTCGAGGTCAGTTCGGCTTCAATTCCAATCGGGAAGAAGTCCTTTCTCGTAATAACCTGTGAGTGGGGCGACACGGTTGAGGACTTCATTGATATCTACTACTTAAAGGTCTCGATCGAAGACCGACCGAAGGACATCACGGTCACGCACGACGATGACGGTCCATCAGGTTGGGCTTTTGACCACGTCTCAACCATTCATACGTGGGACTGGACTATTATCGAAAAAATCTCGATTATGAGCATACGACTGTCGGCGAGCACGAAACCGTTAGTTATGATCGTGCGATATTATTTAAATACGAAAAAGGGCAAATATTGGTCTCGGCCGGCAAAAGTGGTCCGGGGATGTTTGAAGTTCAATATAAGCCTGAGGTTATCCGAGAAATCCTCAATACCCTTTCGTTACGCAAAGAATTAATGGATGAGGTAGCACTTAAACTTGCTTGGACGGAAAAGGCAAAGCTCCAGTCCGCTTAGTCTCTCTTAGCTAGTTTGTTCAACTATATGTATTCAAATTTTAAGCAATGAACTTGTGCTCCAATGAATATCTCGGTCTGACCGATCTTCCCGCGTCACCGTGATATAATTTCGATTAAATGCAAACGGTTGAAGCAATCATAGACACGATGGGCAACGTTAGGGTGTTAACGGATGTCCGTTTGCCAAATGACCGCAAAGCTTTGGTAACTATATTGGACGAAGAGGCTGTCGAAAATGGTTCGCAGAGGTTAAAGGAAAGGAAAGAGAAGCTGATCGAGGCATTCAAGAAAGCTCAAGACGCCAATATTTTCAGAGAGATTGACGATCCCATAGAATGGAAGCGAAAACTGAGAGATGAGTGGGACTAGAGCTCTCTTAGATAGCGATGCGATCATCTACGCTTCGAAGCGGATCGTTGATGCGGAAAGTTTATTATCTGAATATGACCAGTATTTCGCATCCATAATTAGTTTTATCGAAGTATTTTCCTATGAATTTCCCGATGAAGCGGAGAAAGGAATTGCTAATGAAATTTTCGAGAATCTAGAGATAATTGCCCTCGATAATTCCGTTGCGGAACAGTCAATAATCTACCGCAAGAATTCGTCCAAAAAGATCAAGCTTCCGGACGCCGTTATTTTGGCAACCGCCAAAATCCTTGGCGCCACCTTAATAACCAACAATACGGCTGATTTTGAGACGGTAGATGCATCGGTAATTCTTGTCGATATTAGCACCTATAAAGTCGGGCCTTCCTAACGCGTATGTATTCAAATATCAAGCAGCATTTCGAAGAAACACTGGACGAGATCCGCGAAGCTGGCCTCTATAAATCCGAGCGCGTGATCGAAGGTCCGCAGGATACTCGGATAGAAGTCGGCGGCCGTGAGGTCCTGAACTTGTGTGCAAATAATTACCTTGGCCTCTCGGACCATCCTGACATAGTTGCTGCCGCTCATGCGGGGCTGGACGAGTGGGGATTTGGTTTATCATCGGTGCGCTTTATTTGCGGTACGCAGACGATTCACAAGCAGCTCGAAGTAAAACTGAGCGAGTTTCTCGGGACGGAAGACACGATCCTTTACACATCATGCTTTGACGCAAACGGCGGGCTTTTTGAGACGGTTTTGGGTGTGGAAGATGCCGTCATATCTGACGAACTCAATCATGCCAGCGTCATCGACGGCATTCGTTTGAGCAAGGCTCAGAGATTTCGTTATAAGAACGGCGATATGGCCGATCTTGAGGCGAAATTGCAGGAAGCTTCGGCAGCAAGATACAAGATGATCGCGACCGACGGTGTATTCTCGATGGACGGCTACATCGCAAAACTGTCGGAGATATGCGATCTTGCTGACAAACACGAAGCGATGGTGATGGTTGACGATTCCCATGCCGTTGGGTTCTTTGGCAAGAACGGAAAGGGAACTCACGAGCATTGCGGCGTTATGGACCGTGTCGACATTATTACCGGCACGCTCGGCAAGGCCCTCGGCGGAGCCAGCGGCGGTTATACGAGCGGCAGGAAGGAGATCATCGATCTGCTGCGACAGCGTTCGCGGCCGTATTTATTTTCGAATTCGGTTGCTCCGCCGATCGTTACGGCAGCGATCGCGGCGATCGATATGCTCGCTGGCTCGACGGAGCTTCGCGACAAATTGATGGACAATACCCGGTATTTTCGCGAAAAACTGTCGTCTATCGGTCTCGATATTGTTCCCGGCGAACATCCGATCGTGCCGGTTATGTTTGGCGACGCAGTGCTCGCAACAAAGATGGCAGAAGCGATGCTAGAACGCGGGGTGTATGTCATCGCGTTTTCATTCCCGGTCGTGCCGAAAGGGACGGCGCGTATTCGAACACAAGTTTCGGCGGCCCATTCAAGAGAGGATCTGGATCTTGCTGTAGAGAAATTTGCGGAAGCAAAATCGGAGCTAGGACTTTGATCTCTGTGATACGATTGCATTATGAGAAGGGATTTCAATGCAGTTATTACGAAAGAGGATGGTTGGTTCATTGCTCAATGTCTCGAGGTGGACGTGGCCTCACAAGGCAAGACTGAGAACGAAGCAATGAATAATCTTTATGACGCTCTTTCGCTTCATTTTACGCCTCCGGTCGCTACGGTATTGCCCAGCGTCAGGCAATTCGAGTTGGAAATCGCCGCGTGAATCCGGTCAAATACGCCGAACTCAGGAGGAGGCTCTTGAAGGCGGGATTTTATGAGGCTGGGCAGACGGGCAGCCACGTGAAGTTCGCCAAAATGGTGTCGGATGGAGTGATCACGACGATAGTGCCCAAACATAGGGAAGTTTCAAGCGGCACACTAAGAAGTATCCTAAGACAGGCAAATCTTACCGAATCAGAGTTTAACAATCTATAAGAATGCGAGACCAAAAGGGCTTTCGGAAAATAACCGAAAGCCCTATTGATAAAAGCATACGGCAATACTTATGCAGCAGCAGGCTGCTGTTTATTGCTGATCGCATCTTTCGCCTGGCCAACAACCGCGGCAAATGCTTCAGGCTGCTTTACGGCCAGATCGGCGAGGACCTTGCGGTCGAGTTCGATCTCGGCGAGATTAAGGCCGTGAATGAACTGCGAATATTTGATGTCGTTCAGCCGGCAGGCGGCGTTGATACGGACGATCCACAGCTTGCGAAAATCACGCTTCTTCAATTTACGGCCGGTGTATGCAAAATTCAATGCCCGTTCGACCGATTCTTTGGCCGAGCGATACAGCTTCGACTTTGTTCCCCGATAGCCTTTGGCTAAGGCTAATATTTTTTTACGTTTCTCTAGACGTTTATTACCACGTTTTGCTCTTGGCATAGTTCACTCCTTTCAGTCGTGAAAAAGGCAAAAGTAAAAGGTGAAAGGTCAAAATAATAGCTGTAGAGCTTGTATTGCCTTTTAACTTTTGCCTTTTTACTTTATTAATCTCTTCCGTACGGCAGCATCTTTTCGACGCGTTTCTGGTCACCTTCGGATACTAAAGCGTCGATGTCCAGATTTCGTTTACGCTTTGATGTTTTTTTGGTCAAAATATGGCGGGCGTGTGAGTGTCCGCGTTTGAATTTGCCCGATGCTGTCGAGCGAAAACGCTTTGCCGCGCCTTTATGTGTTTTTAACTTTGGCATTTCTTCTCCTATAAAAATCAGTATTTCTTAAAAGATCTCGTCGTCGTCTTTCTTCGGCTCAGCCTTTTCTTTCGGTACGGCCTTTTTGACCGTCTTCTTTTCAGGCTCGGCAGTTTCCTCTTTTTCAGCCTTCTTATCTGGTGCCGGTTCCGCTGGCTTTTTCTCGGCTACCTTTGCCTTCTTCGGCACAAAAATGGTGAACATCTGATAGCCTTCCATTTTTGGGTGTACCTCGACGTCAGCGAGGTCGGCCAGGTCAGCCGTGAGCCTTTTTAGGATCTTTCCGCCCAATTCACGGTGCGTCATTTCCCGACCGCGGAATGCGATAGTCGCTCTGACCTTGTCTCCGCCGCCGAGCCAGCCGCGGGCACGTTCCATCCTGTACTCAAAATCGTGGTCGTCGGTGCCCGGTCTGAATTTGATCTCTTTGACCTCAACGGTTACCTGTTTCTTCTTGGCATCGTGAGCTTTTTTC
>JBGSXN010000015.1:0-16757 GCA_041751355.1 Pyrinomonadaceae bacterium | reverse complement strand
GATCCTGCTCGATAATGCGGTGATCGCCCAGGCTGTCGAGCACCTCAAACCCGAGGATTTTTACTCGCCGCTGAACCGCCGTGTTTTCGCCGCGATGATCGCGCTGTTTGAAAAGCAAAAGCAGATCGATCCTATCCTTATCGGCGAAGAGCTTAAAAAGGAAGGTTCGCTTGACGCGATGGGCGGAATATCAACGATCACGAATCTCACCTTCGGGCTGCCTCACTTTTCCAACGTTGAGGAATACATCAAGGTCGTCAAGGACAAGTCAGTTGTCCGAAATCTGATACGCACCTGCAACGCGATCACGAGCGAGGCTCTTGCGGAAGAAGACGATTCTGAGGTCATACTCGATCATGCCGAGCAGGCTATCTTTGCTTTGGCCGAGGCACGAACTCGGCAGAGTTTCTCCCGTATAGCCCCGGTTGCGGATCGCGTTTTGGCCCGGGTTAAGGAGTATGCGGCCGGCGAAGGTACTGGAATAACCGGACTCTCGACCGGCTTTCGTGAATTAGACGACATGACCTCGGGGCTGCAGCGGACCGATCTCGTTATTGTCGCCGGCCGCCCCTCGATGGGTAAAACGGCACTTTGCCTGACGCTTGCGCAAAATGCCGCGCTTTACTCAAAGGCGGTGGTCGCCGTTTTCTCTCTCGAAATGTCTAAGGAGCAGCTTGTTACGCGTATGCTGGCGTCCGAGGCCCACATTAACGCTCACCGCTTCCGGACCGGCCACTTGATGACAAATGAATGGGAACGACTGGCGAACGCGATCGGGACGCTGTCTGAGGCACGTTTATTTATTGACGACACGCCTGGGGTCTCGGTTCTGGAAATGCGGGCAAAATGCCGGCGATTGGCGGCTGAACAGAAGCAGCTTGATCTGATCGTTGTAGATTATCTGCAGTTAATGGGCGGCGGTTCGGGCCGCCGAAATGATAATCGTCAGCAGGAAGTGTCGCAGATCTCACGCGAACTTAAGTCCCTGGCAAAGGAGCTGGATGTTCCGGTTGTGGCACTTTCACAGCTTTCGCGTGCCCCCGAGGCCCGAAACCCGCCCAAACCGTTAATGTCGGACTTGCGCGAATCGGGCAGTATCGAGCAGGACGCCGATGTCGTTGCGTTTATTTATCGCGAGGACTATTACAAGGAAACCGAGGAAAACAAGGGGCTCGCCGAGCTGATCGTCGCTAAACAGAGAAACGGCCCGACGGGAACGGTTAAGCTTGCTTTCCTGAAGGAATTTACTCGGTTTGAAAATTATTTTGGGGGATAACGACTGGAGGGCAAGCATGGCTGCTTGCTGGTGCCGACCCGAAAGGCCAGCAAGGATGCTTGCCCTCCAGTCCGTAGATGTAGAATGCCAAACGACTTGAGCTACCCCATCGGTAAATTCGATCTAACAAACTTTGCGGATCGCTCTGAGAATCTAATAACGATTGCCGGGTTGCCAGCAGAACTTGCAAATGCGGTTCTTGGCCTCAACGAATCGCAGATCGACACGCCTTATCGTCCGGACGGGTGGACTGTGCGGCAGACGGTACACCATGTCGCAGATAGCCATGCTAATTCACTGATCCGATTTAAGCTCGCATTGACCGAGGACGCACCGCCGACTATCAAACCTTATTTCGAAGACCGTTGGGCTGAGCTGCCTGACAATAAGCTTCCCGTGGAAGTTTCGCTCAAGATGATCGATGCGATACATACTCGGTGGGCCGCACTTCTCAACGGCATGTCGGATGAGGATTTCGACCGCAAATTCATTCATCCGGAAACCGGCGAATGGACGCTCGAAGCGGCCCTCGCCCTATACGCCTGGCACTCCAAACATCACACCGCACATATCACCAGCTTGAAAGATCGTATGAGCTGGTAAGATCAGATCCGGAGTAACTGATAATTGATAACGGAAAACTGGTAACCGCTGCTTGAAGAGGTTTGGGTTATCAGCTATAAGTTATCAGCTATCAGATATTTCGGATGTCAGACCTGCCGCAGAACGAACGTCTTATTTCCCTCGATGTATTTCGCGGTATGACCATCGCGGGGATGGTGCTTGTAAACAATCCCGGCACCTGGTCATCCATCTACGGGCCGCTCAAACATGCCGAATGGCATGGTTTGACGCCTACCGACTGGATCTTTCCGTTCTTCCTTTTCATCGTCGGCGTTGCGATCCCCATCGCATTGTCCAGGGGGATAGACGAAGGTATCACCAGCAAAGTCTATTGGAAGATCGTCTCGCGTTCCGCGATCATTTTCGCGCTCGGATTGGCGATGTCTGTTACACCGTTCTTTCAGTTTGGGGCGACGGACGCACCGGATAGCCTGAAAATGCTTGTCTGGCTCGCTATGACGGCCGGACTGTTATTCCTTTTATTACGCAATTTCAAGATTGCCGGAGCCTTGATCTTGGTTAGTATTCTCGGTATCGCTGCTTTGAATCTCGCCGGCTATAACGTCGTCGCATACAACTTTGGCACGATGCGTATCCCTGGCGTGCTCCAGCGTATTGCCATTTGTTATCTCGTAGTTTCGCTCCTCTATCTGCACACCAATTGGAAGCAGCAACTCGGGATCGCAGCCGCTCTACTATTGGGCTACTGGGCGCTGATGACGCTCATACCAGTTCCGGGCTGCGAGATCACGACCGTCGATGACAAGGCATGCAACCTCGCCGCATGGCTCGACCGCACGATCCTGACCGAGAACCATATATGGCGTTCGGGGAAGGTTTTTGATCCCGAAGGTATTTTGTCGACTATCCCTGCGATCGCAACAACGATCAGCGGTGTCCTGACAGGAACATGGCTGCTGCGAAAGGATAAAGGAGAAGGGATAAAGGATAAAGATTCAGAAAATTCTGCACTTGTCACTGGTCACTCGTCACTTGTCACTGTAACAGGCCTATTCTTCTTCGGCACCCTCCTCCTTGCCGTCGGCTATATTTGGCACAGTTATTTCCCGATGAATAAGTCGCTCTGGACGAGTTCGTATGTGCTTGTGACGTCGGGTATCGCGTTACTGACGCTCGCGGCGTGCTATTGGCTGATCGATATCAAGGGTTACAAGAAATGGGCCTGGCCGTTTGTCGTCTTCGGTGTAAACGCCCTGCCGCTCTTTGTTTTTTCGGGGATAATGGCCCGAATGCTCGGTGCTTATCGCGTTGCAGGATCAGATGGCTCGCCAGTCAGCCTGCAGAAATGGATCTTCGACAATATTTACCTGACGATCGCCCAACCCATCGACGCTTCGCTGCTTTACGCGAGCAGCTTTATTTCGTTCTGGTTGTTCTTGATGTGGCTGCTTTATCGAAAGATGATCTACATCAAGGTATAACAAAGTTACGACACCGGTAAGCGACGAACGCGAATTTGAAATTGATTTACAGAGATTATAGCTCCGGCTTCCAAATCGTCGCCGCATTGGCTTATTACGTATTGAACCAATAGGCTTAAGTCCTCGGAACGCAGTCCCTCAACCCGAATTCGTATCACCGAAGGTTTTTGGGCTTGTGACAATGCAAGTAGCGCGTGAAAATCTGCATCGAGTGTTACTACGACACTGTCTTCCAGTGTGGCTTTGTGAAGAATTTCAGCGTCATCCGCCTCGGCGAGACCGATTTCTCCGGTGTGAATCGTATCCAAACCGGCTTCCCGAAGAATACTTGCCGCAGAGCGTGGAGTTCCCTGATCGAGCAGCAATTTCATTTGGACAAAGCCAATTCGATCACACGGTCGTCGAGATTCGCCGCCGCGTATCCTAGAGCTTCGCGGACGTCTTCCTCTTCAAGTTCGGGGAATTCACGCAGTAATTCGCGGCGGTCGGGATACATAGCAACCGCTTCGACCACGCGGCGCACCGTTAAGCGAAGCTTGCGGATGCAGGGCTGCCCGTTCATCCGTTTGGGATCGACTGTAATTCGCTCAAACGTCATAAGATTTACTCTGCCCGAAAACGACCTAAAATGCAATATTTACCCTAGGCGGACGTCGGCGCCAGTCAAGAGGAGCTAGAGAATACTCAATCGCAGAGTAAATAGACGAAACCGTGACAGATACTGGATGGAAATACAGTCGAATGCCAAAACAGCTTTGTTGAGAACAATGGACCAGACAGTAAAAATATTCTTCTCATGAAGTCGCCGCTGATACCACCTTTTGGGCCGCATCCGCCATGCCTTGGGCGGTTTGGATGTTGATGCCGGATTCGGCTAGGACACGACGGCCTTCTTCGACGTTAGTTCCTTCGAGACGCGCGACGATCGGGATCGAGACTCCAAGGTTCTTAGCGGCAGCTACCACTCCGTTGGCGACCATGTCACAGCGGACTATGCCGCCGAAAATATTGATCAAAACCGCTTTCACGTTCTCATCCGCCAAGAGGATCTTGAACGCTTGTTCTACACGTTCCTGCGAGGCACCGCCGCCGACATCTAGAAAGTTGGCTGGTTCGCCTCCGGCGAGCTTTATAATGTCCATCGTGGCCATTGCAAGGCCCGCACCGTTCACCATACAGCCGATGTTGCCGTCGAGCTTTATATAGCTTAGGTCATGCTTCGATGCCTCGATCTCAAGCGGTTCTTCCTCGTCCAGGTCGCGAAGGTCAGCGAAATCCTTATGACGATACATTGCATTGTCATCGAACGTTACCTTGGCATCGAGAGCGATCAGGCGGTTGTCTTTAGTCAAGAGAAACGGGTTGATCTCGACAAGGGAAGCGTCGATCTTTTCGTACGCATCGTAGAGCGAAAGCATGAATTTCGAAGCCTGGCCTATCAATTCCGCCGGAATACCGAGGCCAAAAGCGAGCTTTCGCGCCTGAAATCCACGAAGTCCGACCGACGGATCGATCGTTTCTTTCAAGATCAGCTCCGGCGTTTCCTCGGCGACCTTCTCGATGTCCATTCCGCCGGCGGACGACGCCATAAAAACATTGCGTCCCGTCACGCGGTCGAGCGTAATTCCCAGATAAAATTCCTTGTCAATGGGCAGGCCTTCCTCTATCAGCAGGGTTTTGACCTCGCGGCCCTCGGGGCCGGTCTGATGTGTAACGAGCTGCATTCCGAGGATCTGCGAAGCGATTTCTTTCGCCTCTTCCGGCGATTTTGCAAGCTTTACGCCACCGCCCTTCCCACGCCCGCCGGCGTGGATCTGGGCTTTGACAACGACGATGTCGGTACCGAGTTCGCGAGCCGCAGCCTCTGCCTCATCGGCCGTTCGGGCAACTATGCCGCGCGGCACGGGAACGCCGTAATCTTTTAGAAGGGCTTTGCCTTGGTATTCGTGGATCTTCATATGCCTATTCGCCGGTCGTCCTAATGTTGATACCGATCAATTTCCACGAGCCGTCGTCCATCGTGTACTTCAGCTCAAAATTAGCTCGCTGGGGCTTGGTCGGGTAATATCCTTTGACGATGAGTGCATCGAGTCCCGAGACCTTGTCGATCTTGGGGGCCGGCGTGAATGTTGCATCCATTGGGCTTACGGCCCGCTTGAAATCGTAATCGTCCTTGTTGTCGACAAAGGTTTGAAAGGCCTCAGCCAATTTTTCAGGCGATGAATCGTCTCGCCAAACTTTAGCTACTTTATTATGAAAATCCGAGAAATCCTCCGTTTGAACAGCGTCGCCAAAATCAAGGAAGGTAGTTTTCACTAGGGTTTGGAGCTTCTCGTCGCTGGGGATCTCAGGTTTTGCATCGCTCGATCTCGAACTCGATTCGGTGTCCGATCCGCCGCCGCTCTTTTTGAAAACGATGCCGTCGAGCGTCATCTCGTTACCCGTCGGCGCCTTATCGATCTTAAATGTCGGCCCCATGCCGGCGAGCGATATTTTGAGTGATTTGGCAGTTTCGTCGATCACGGCACTGCCTCCGCTGACGGATGTGCCGCCGGATTTATAATCAGCGCCGCCGTCTGAGCGAATCGTGATCGTCGCACCGTCACCGCTGATCCAAACGCCGACGTATTGAGGCGGAGCGGGAGTGCTCGAACCGCAGGCGAGGCCGAGCACCAGAAGGGCAGTTAAGGCAAACACGAGGGAAACGATGTTCTTATTGGTACGCATAGTCAGCTCCTTTATTACGGACCGATCTAAAGGTTTGAGTTTCTAACGAGAATCAGATTTGGAAAGGGTATTGCGAAACTCGGGAAATGTAAAGGCCAGACAAACGCCCGGCCTTTGAAAATAAGATATTTGCGACTAGTTACGGGATATTGATCACTAGCTTAAGCAATTTCCAGTCGCCGCTTCGCATAACGTACTCGTAATCAAAACGGACATTATAAGGTTTAGTAGGAAACTTACCCTTGGCGACGAGGATATTGAGTCCCTTTTCGGTTCTGATACTTGGCGGGCTCGTGAATTCGGCTGCTGTGGGCCCAACTTTCTTAAGAATAGGAACCACGACCGATTTTTTGTCCGTATAAGATTTGAACGCTGTGGTCATTTCATCGACCGTGTAGGTATTCTGAAAATCGCTCGACGCATCGTCGTAAATATCCGAAAAGTCTCCGGAATCCACAGCCTCGGCAAATCGAGCGGTTGTGTCTTTCACCAACGCTTCCACGTTTGCCTCCGATGGTGCATCATCAGATCCTTTCTCAGACGGCGTATTTGTCGATATTTCAGTATTACCTGCGTTACTGCCGCCGCTGCTATTTGTAAGGTTTGAAAGGTTAAAATCCTTACCGCAGCTACAACCTAAGGCAATTAGGCCCACAATCGCCAGAGCAATCAGACCGCTGAACTTAGCGTTTCTGCCGAATAAAATTTCATTGATCGTTCTTTTCATTTCATCCTATCCTCGAAAAAGGCCGTATGGAAGTAACGGTCAAGATCTCTCTATCAGATTTACGAGCGTTCGGACCGCAGCGGCGGTGGGCCCTTTGGCCTGGTGCGGCTTGACGTTGTCAGCCCACGCAGTTCCAGCAATATCCAGATGTGCCCATTTTGCTTTATCGACGAATTCCTGGATAAATACAGCACCCATGATGGTTCCCGCCTTACCACGTGGGCCGATGTTTTTAATATCTGCTATGTCCGAGCGGATCATCTTACTGTATTCGGGACTCAACGGCAACTGCCAAAAGCCCTCGCCCGTGTCATTGCCGCATTCAACAATCTCATCGACCAGGGCCTGGTCATTTCCCATAATGCCGGTGTTCAGGTCGCCGAGAGCGATGATGACTGCACCGGTCAAGGTCGCCATGTCAATGATGCGGTTGGCCCCCTGGCTTTCAGCATATGCGACCGCGTCCGCCAGGACGAGACGGCCCTCGGCATCTGTGTTCAGGATCTCAATGGTTTTACCGTTCATCGCCGTGACAACATCACTCGGCCGCGAGGCTTTGCCATCGGGCATGTTTTCTACCGCTCCGACAACGCCAATGACAGGCACTGACGGCTTCAAGAGAGCGATGGCACGCATCGTACCCATAACGGTTGCTCCGCCCGACATGTCGTACTTCATTGCGTCCATGCCCTCGCCGGGCTTTAATGAGATACCGCCTGTGTCGAAGGTAACCGCTTTGCCGACGAGAGCTAGAAGTTCACCTTTTTTCGCGGTCGATTTGGCAGGCGTATATCGCAGGACGATCATCTTGCCCGACTGTTCAGAACCTAGCGAAACGCTCAAGATCGAGCCCATCCCGAGCTTTTTCATTTTCGCTTCGTCGAGGATCTCGCACTTCAGTCCGACCTCTTTTGCCATCGACTGGGCCCGATTGGCCATTTCAGTCGGATGAAGGATGTTTGGAGGCTCATTAGCTAAGTCGCGCGTAAAATTCATCGACTCGCCGATCGCGACTCCGCGTGAGATCCCGGTCTTCAGATCAGCGGGCTTTGCATCCTCGATGCAAACCGTGACACTCGTGACGGCATTGTTGTTACGGTCCTTGGTTTTATATTTATCGAGTTCAAACTGGCTGGTAATAACACCCTGAACCGCATTCTGGGTAATGTCGGCTGCGGTTCCCTCGGCCCTGGGCAGCAGGGCAAAGCTTTTGATATTGCGCTTGCGAAGGAAACGAGTAGCGGTCCCGGCCAGGTTAGAAACTATGTGCGTTTTATAGTCGGATCTTTCGCCGACGCCTACCAGCAGCAAGCGGCTTGCCTTGACGGCCCCCTTAGCCACGAACCGGATTAAGGCCGTTTCCCCGGGCTCACCCTTAAACTCCTCTGCCTTGAGCAGATTAGTGACGATCCCACCGGTCAGCTTATCGAGTTCTTTAAGCTCATTGCTCGTGACTTTTTCACCCTTGAACATCGCGACTGCTAATGCATCGACACCAGCCTCAGTAAAATTTCCGGTGATTCCCTGGAATTTCATTTACACCTCGATAAATATTGGATTGATAGGAAATAAATCGTTTTAATATCTATAACTTATCTAAGCTTCTCTTTCAACTGTGCCTGCGTTTCTTTTTCGATGGTTTTCCGCATTTCGGTCTCGCGTTTGTCGTAGAGTTTCTTACCCTTTGCAACACCGATCTCAAATTTTATCCGGCCATTTTTCCAATAGATACGCGTGACGACGAGCGTCATGCCCTTTTGGGTGGTTTCCTTTTCCAGCTTTTCGATCTCTTTACGGTGCAGCAGCAGCTTTCGCGATCGCAGTGGCTCGTGATTGTTTATATTTCCATGTGAGTACTGAGAAATGTGTGCTCCCATCAGCCATACTTCTCCATCCTTGATGGAAACATACGACTCCTTTAGCTGAATACGCCCAACCATTATACTTTTCACCTCAGTGCCCACCAGGACGGCACCAGCTTCGAATTTATCGAGGATGTGATACTCGTGATAGGCCTGTCGATTATTGAGGATCTCTTTGTCCGTGGACATAAGCAACGATAATGCAGAAGCCCGCGCATGAGCAAGGGCGTAAACTTCAACGTTGTGTGCTAAGCCCTTGCTAACACGCGCGTCTTTGCATTAGATTATTAATAGCGCTGGGAGATCGTCTAATGGTAGGACTGCAGTCTCTGGATCTGCCTATCGGGGTTCGAATCCCTGTCTCCCAGCCAATTCTTAACAGTGGTCAGTGGTCAGATAAAGCTGATCTGACCACTGACCACTGACCACTGACCACCGACCACTGACCACTGCCTATGGACAGCTGGCATGAAACCGAGATCCGGGTACGCTATGCCGAGACGGATCAGATGGGGATTGTTCACCATGCGAACTATCCGATCTGGTTCGAAGCGGGCCGCACTGACCTTTGCCGGGCAAAGGGTTTCTCATACAAACAGATGGAAGAGGAAGGCAATGCCCTGATGGTCGTTGCCGAGGTATACTGCCGCTTCAAATCTCCGGCTTACTACGACGACGTCCTTTCCATTCGAACGCAGGTCGGCGAAATCCGAAGCCGAAGTCTTCGATTCATTTATCAGGTTTACCGCGCAATCGATGATACGGTCTTGTGTGAAGGAGAAACCTTACATGTCGTGACCGACAGAGATAAAAAGGTCAGGACCCTGCCCGAGATCTACCGCGACCGCTTTATCGAAGCGGACGAACTCGCCATTCCCACCGACCAGGCGCCCAGTTGATCCCTTCTCTCGATCAAGCTTGAAACTCAAGTGTCGGCACTCTAAACTTGAAGGATGCCCGGATCCGAAAGAGCCGAAGTATATTTCATCGCCGCGATGATGATCCTCATTGTGATCCTATGCGTAGTTGCCGTATATCTATTTTTTAAAACCTACAAAAAAGAGATGCGGGAAAAAGAGCTGCGGAAACAGGCGAAATCGGCCGCTATAGAGGAAAACAACGATGCCACACCTTAATTTACTGGATGCTGCCAGAACGGCACTGGTCGTTATCGATATCCAGGAGGCATTTCGAAGTGCAGTCCCTGATTTTTCCCTTATTGCGTCGAGGGCCTCGACCGCCATACGCGGATTTCAAACGCTTGACGCGCCCGTGATGATCACCGAACAGTATCCGGCGGGCCTTGGTCGAACAGCAGAGGAATTGCAGCTTGTGCTGACCGACGATTCGGAAGTGTTTGAAAAAACCGCTTTCAGTTCGTGCGGAGCGGCCCCTTTCCTAAAAAAACTGAAGAAATTGCGTATCGGGCAAGTCGTACTTTGCGGACTCGAAACGCATGTTTGCGTCAGTCAAACGGCCCACGACTTGCTTGACCGCGGATTTCAGGTCCACGTGATGACAGATTGCGTCGCCTCGAGGTTTAGCCACGACAGGGATGCGGGCCTCGCTAAGATGCAGTTGAGTGGGGTGATCCCGTCCTCGGTGGAGATGGCATTCTTCGAGTTAATGAGGGATTCGACGCATGAACATTTTAAGGCAATTCAGAGTCTCATCAAATAAACAAATCAACGGAAACTCTGAAAAATTCCGCTAGTTTTTTCGCCTGTGCCTTACTGATCGATCGCTTGCCGTTAACGACCTCTGATGTAATTCCGCTAGAGCCGAAAACTGAGATCAAATCACTTTGTTTTAAACCGCGTTCATTTATCAGGTGTTTCAAAGTTTGATGCGGCGTTAGCTCAGGAATCGGATAATGCACATCCTCATATGCCTCAATGAGGGTGGTGAGTAAATCAAGCAAAGAGTTTTCTTCTGGACTTAGATCTCCATTCCTAATTCCTTTAGTCATCAAGTGATCAACTTCCTGAGTCATCGCCTCAAGTTCCTCGTCGTTTGTGATAACAGACGGCAGGGTTTGGATCAGGAGCAAGCCATATTTAGTTTTATCAACATTCGCAGTCATTTCGATAATCCCCTTTGTCGTATTCCGAATGAGTCAAAACAAACCGAACCAGGACCTTTTTTCCTGGATAATAGATCTTGGTTATCAAACGATAGCTATTGCCGGCGATATTGAAAATTGTGCAAATGCCAGCAGGATCAGCATGAGGGAAATCGGCACGGACTTCCATCAAGTTCTTCCAATTCGCCTTTTTCGTAATTCGATACCAATTTATAAGCGCTGATTCAGAAGCAGGATGATTCTTCCAAAATGCTCGTAATGCTCTCTTTGAAATAATATGCATGAACAACGAATCACCGCATCAGCTCGATACTCTCAAAATGAGAGCGACTTGTCAATGGAAAAAGTCTCGCTTTGACCCATCAGAATCAAACCATTAACATTGAACATCACCAAGCTTTATGGACATCTTTTCATCCCTAAATCCCCAACAGATCGAGGCAGTTCAGTCTACGGAAGGACCGCTGCTTATCCTGGCCGGCGCAGGGTCTGGCAAAACGCGCGTTATCACCGTGAGGATCGCACATCTTATTTCCGATAGAAAAGTTCCGCCGCACAACATCCTTGCAGTGACTTTTACAAACAAAGCGGCCGGCGAAATGCGCGCACGCGTGCACGAGCTGCTCAAGGGTGAAAGGCTCCAGTCGGCACCGCTTATATCCACTTTTCACAGCCTGTGCGTAAGGATCCTTAGGCAGGACATCGACAAACTTGACGAAGGTTATAACAAATCGTTCACCATCTACGATACGGACGACACCCAAAAGGTGGTCAAAGCGTGTATAAAAGAGTTGGGAATCGACGAAAAACAGATCGCTCCGCGGTATGTTCGCAACGCTATAAGTTCGGCCAAGAACCGCGGTGAGGACAATAAGATGTTCGCCTCGAAGGTCGAGCACGGCGATGACAAAAAGGCGGCCATCGCGAAAGTATTTCGCCTCTATGACGATCGCCTTAATACCGCCAATGCGCTCGACTTTGACGATCTTCTGATCAAGACCGTTAAGCTTCTTCGCAAATCGCCCGAGACCCGCGAAAAATATAACGATCGATATAAGTACATTCTCGTTGACGAATATCAGGACACCAATGCCCTTCAATTTGCCCTCATAAGCTACTTGACCGAAAAGCAGCAGAATATTTGCGTCGTCGGCGATGACGCCCAGAGTATCTATGGTTTCAGACAAGCCGACATTAGGAACATTCTGGGATTTGAAGAGCATTTTCCGTCTGCGAAGGTGATATTGCTCGAGCAGAATTACCGATCGACGCAGACCATTCTGGATGCGGCGCACGCGATCATCGAGAACAACGTAAACCAGAAAAAGAAAAAACTCTGGACAGCGAATCAGGGCGGCGAAAGGATTTTTTATTATCAGGCTTACGATGCTGACGGCGAGGCAAGGTTTGTGGCTTCGCGGATCGAAACTCACCGCCGAACGAATCCAGGAGAAAGAGTTGCGATCCTTTACAGGACGAATGCTCAGTCACGTCTTTTCGAAGAGGCACTTCGAAGAATGCGAATTGAGTACAACATCGTCGGCGGATTTTCATTCTATGAAAGGGCCGAGGTAAAGGACGTCATTGCCTATCTAAAACTGGCGATGAACCCTTTTGACGATGTTGCGTTGATGCGTGTAATCAACACGCCTGCCAGAGGTCTCGGTAAGACCAGCCTCGATGAAATTCAACGGCAGGCAAAAGCCGCGGGATCGTCTGTTTGGATGGCTATCACGTCGATCACCAACCCGGGATTTCCTTCGCCGGTGAACCTGACGCCACGCGCAAAGGAATCTCTTAAGGGGTTCAAGCGAGCGATCGAAAATCTTATTGCCACGGTCAAGGAAGCTGAATCGGCCGATAAGCCCGTCTCCGATGTTGTTGTTGCCGCTATCGAGGACACGGGATACGCAAACTCGCTGAGAGCCGAAAACACGGATGAGTCAGCAGCACGGCTCGAGAATCTGGAAGAACTTGTGAATGCGGCCGTAGATTATGATAAGCAGGAAGAAAATGGCCTGCGCGATTTTATTGACCACGCCGCCCTTACATCAGACAGTGACAAATATGATCGCGATGCTGCCGTAACCCTGATGACCGTTCACTCGGCAAAGGGGCTGGAGTTTCCGACTGTGTTTTTAGCGGGGCTTGAGGATGGAATATTCCCGCACTCGCGGTCGCTCAATGATCCGAAAGAACTCGAGGAAGAGCGCCGCCTTGCTTATGTAGCCATAACCCGGGCTGAAAAGGTCTTATATGTAACGCATTCGATGCGTCGACGTGTTTATGGCGAGGAGATCGCGGCCGAGCCGTCACAGTTTCTCAATGAACTTCCTCTGGAACTGATCGAGGACCTCTCAACCGGTGCGTCGTGGCTCTCATATGCCCGCGGGACATCGTCTATGGCTGCCAAGGCTACCCTCAGCGCACTTCGAGGCGAGAGCCTCCCGCCTAAGCCGCGAAATGCATACACAGGCAAGACATATAACAGCTCGGAAGCGATAGCTGAATTCTTTAAGAAGAAAGACGGCGGCCCTGCGAATCTGTCGAGCGATACTGCCGACAGATCAGCGTCGGGATTGGATAAGCTTCGGGCGATAGCCACTCCATCGGATAAGAGGCCTGACGCAGCTGCTCTGGTTGCGGGTTCGCATGTTCGGCATGAGAAGTATGGAAATGGACTTATTCTTCGCCGCGAAGGTTCAGGGGAAAATGTAAAACTAACAGTCAGCTTTCCGGGTTTTGGACAGAAAAAGCTGATCGAAAAATACGCCAATCTCGAAAAGATGTAAAGAAAGCGGTATAATTAGGGAAATATTTCATAAGGGGGAAAATATGATCGTTAACGAACGCAGTCTATATCTAGGAACTTTAGCTGTCGTGAGCATTGTCGCACTCTCAGGCTGCGGTGCTCAGCCAACAGTAACCAACACCAACATCTCAAACACGAATTCGAATGCCAATTCGGTCGCTAATAGCAACTCAGCCGCGAACGCGACCACAGCAGACACAGCGGTCGTTGCTGCCAGAGAGCCTGAGCGATATCAGGCAACCGTTTCAGTAAAAGTCGAAGCCGTCGGTGACCAAAAGACGTCTGCTATGCCAACGCTCGCTGCGAGCGTCGCTCGAAGCGATAATGACCGGAGGATGGAATTTACAATGCCCGCCGGCGGCCGCGTTGTCTTTCTGGATAAAGGCGGGGTCAACTATCTTATACTTCCCGACAAACGCCAATATGCTGAACTCAATCAGGAATCACTTGGCTTTGAAGCCAGGAGATTGTTGATGCCTGAGCAGATAGTGGAAAGCGTTAAAGCGGTGCCCGGCATTCGTTTTGTCGGAGAAGAACAATACAAAGGCCGCACCGTACTGAAGTATCAGTATGGAGCCGTAGCCGACACACAGACACAGGCAGGCCAGGTCGCCACCGAATCGTTCTTGCTCGTGGATAAGGAAACCGGCCTTCCGCTCAGGTCAGAGACTGTATCGCAATCTCAATCGGGCGGCAATGTGCAGGGGTTCACCGGAATTCGCCTTCTGACCGAGATCACGGATATCAAGACAGACCTTGCGCAGGGATTGTTCGATACACCTACTGATATGGAAAAGATCGATTCCGCACAGGTAAAGGCTCAGGTCGATATGATCTTTAGTGCTCTGGCGTCGTTTGCAACCCAGATGATGCGGCAATCGCAGCCGGCTGCGAGCCCGATGGCATCGCCCGCGAGGTGACAGATGGCTAAACTCATTATCGGTCTTTTGCTCGGCGTTGTACTCGGCGGAGCTTTGACGTTCTTTATTTTCGTTGGAGTTCCGAGGGCCTCGCAGGCTCCCGGAACCCTAATTTTGCCACCTGATCCAGCCAATCCCAAGAGTTCAGCCCAGATCGTGCTGAATCAGGAACTTTTTAACCAGGTCCTGACAACGATCTTTCGCGATATCAATGAACCATCGTTCCCACTGGCGTTTGATCCCACGGCTTCTCGCGGACCAGCATATGAGCATGCTAATTTTCAGGACCCTCAGCCGTGCGAAGGGACGATAAAGATCCTGGCTGAAGGAAGCGGTGTCCGATCCGGCCTGAAACTGGAGGACGGCCGTATTTCTGCTCCGCTGGCATTTTCCGGGAGTTATAACTCGCCGTTCGGATGCCTTCACTTCACCGGTTGGACCCAGGCAAATCTGGAACTTCGATTCGACAAAGAGCAACAGGCGGTTTACGGCCGTGTAAATGTCGAAACAGTCAATCTGGACGGTGTAAATCCGATATTTGGAGGATTTATAACCCCTTTGGTCCAGTCGACCATAAATAATCGGGTAAATCCGATCCAGATAATACAGGGCGGCCAGTTAGCGGTCGATATGCCTATAGCATCGAGCGGCGGAAAACTTCAGGCAGTCGTTGAGGATGTTCGGGCCGAGATCAAGGAAAACGCACTGAATCTCTACGTAACTTACTCGTTCAGCGGTTCGCCGACACTTTAGTTGATTTTCGCGTCTTGGTTGTCGACATCAAGTTGATCTATTATTGGGCAGAGATATCATTCCCAGCCCAATAATATGAAAAATAGATTACATGGCTTATTAGTCCTGTCAGTTTTGCTGTCTGTCGGCCTTGGGTGCGGCATTGTAGACCGCATTCAGGAATCTGCAACTGGCTCGAATACACCCGCCTCCAATAAAACAATCGCAGATAAGGCCGTCGACACGACAGTCGGTGAGGCCAAGATCGGCGTGCCCGAATGTGATGAGGTGATGGATATGCTGACGGCCGAGGCAAATAACCCCGACGACAACTTTGTCACCAAGGCAGTAAAAGCAACCTTTCTCAATAAGATCAAAGAATCGATAAGACAGAGCGTCGAAGAAAACAAAGCCGATAAGGACGAACTCGCGAAGAACTGCCGCGAATTTAAGGCCCAACTTTTGAAATATAAGGCTGAAGAGGAAGCGAAGAGTAAATAAACTCTGCGGCTAATACCTGTCTAAGTTTCAAGCTAGACGCTCATTATCTCGTGCTCTTTGTTTTTTGCCAGCTCATCGATCTTGGCGATGTAGGTGTTCGTCAGTTTTTGGACATCGTCGAGCCCGCCGCGTTCCTCATCCTCTGAGATCTCTTTGTCCTTTAAGAGCTTTTTCAACTGATCGTTTGAATGATGCCGAACATTTCGCACCGCGATACGGTGTTCTTCGGCCATTTCGTGCACCTGCTTGGCAAACTGTTTGCGGCGCTCCTCATTGAGAGCCGGGATGGCCAGGCGGATTATTTTACCGTCGTTCGAGGGATTGAAGCCGAGATTGGCTGCTATGATGGCCTTTTCTATCGCGGCCATAGCTGATGCATCCCAAGGCTGGACCGTCATCATCTGGGGTTCCGGAACTGCAACGGACGCAAGCTGATTGAGAGGCGTCATCGTGCCGTAATAGTCAACGACCACACCGTCGAGCAGCCCTACCGTAGCGCGGCCTGTACGGACGTTAGCCAGTTTCCGTTTGAAATCCTCGACAACGAGGTCCATCTTCGGACCGGTTTCTTTAATTATTTCTTGTGAGCTCATAATTAATTTGTAACCAGGGTGCCGATCGAAAGATCGCCGCACACCGCCTTAACTATATTTTCAGTCTCTCGCATGTTGAAGACCATTATCGGCAGATCATTGTCTTTACAAAGCGAGATCGCGGAAGAGTCCATCACCTTTAAATTCTTCTCCAGGACCTCCTGGAACGTGATGCGGTCGAATTTTGTCGCCGTTGGATGCTTTACCGGATCGGCCGAGTAAATTCCGTCAACTTTGGTGCCTTTCATGATAACCTCGGCCCGGATCTCAAGGGCACGCAAAGCGGCCGCCGAGTCGGTAGTGAAATATGGGTTACCGGTTCCGGCGGCAAAGATTACCACGCGTTTCTTTTCTAAATGCCTGATGGCCCGCCGGCGAATAAACGGTTCGGCGAGCTGCGGTATGTCGATCGCAGACATTACACGCGTGTAAACGCCGCAATGCTCAAGAGCGTCCTG
>JBGSXN010000014.1:0-7533 GCA_041751355.1 Pyrinomonadaceae bacterium | reverse complement strand
ATAAGGATAGGATCGATCTGCTTTTGCTTTTCAAACAGCGCGATCATCGCGGCGAAAACACGGCGGTTCAGCGGCGAGTAAAAATCCTCGGGTTTGAGGTGCTCGACAGCCTGGGCGATCACCGCATTATCGAGCAGGATCGACCCGAGGATCACGCGCTCACTGTCCTCACTGCTCGGTAGCGGCTTTTCTAAATATTGCTCTCTTCGACTGTCGGGAAATACACTTGCCATTTATTTTTTGGACACAAAACGGGTTGGGAGTGAAGGTAGTTTAGGTGGAATTTTCTGCGATGTCTAAGCCCGGAATCAGAAAGTCTCGAACCCCAAATATTGGCACATTTAGCAGCGCGCAGATCTGCCGGCAAACGCAGTAATGCCTGAGCCAAATCATCGACCTGTCTCAGGCATTAATTGTTCTGGCACGCAGTTATTCTGCTGTTTCGGGACCCGCTTCTTCAGCCGTTGAAGCGTCTGCCTCCGGAGTTGCATCGGGAGCATCCTCCGATTTGAGTGCAGCCGCTTTCTTGGCCTTTCGGTCAGGTTTAGCCTCATCGTCAGAACCCTCGGCGGTGACCGTAACAGGAACAGTCAGTGTTACTTCGCGGTGGAGTTTGACGTCGACTGTGAATTCGCCGGTTTCCTTGAACGCGTCTTTCATGACGATTTTGCGGCGGTCGATCTCGTAGCCTTTGGCATTGAGAGCCTCAGCGATGTCCATCGAAGTCACAGAACCAAATAGCGTACCTTGTTCGCCGGCCTTACGCTCGAAACTAAGCGCGATGGTTTCCATCTGTTCTTTTTGAGCCTCGGCGGTGGCTCGCTCAATCGATGCTTTCTTAAGCAAAGCTGAACGTTCCTGCTCGATCTGTTTCACATTGCCCTTGGTCGCCAGCGTCGCGATGCCCTGGGGCAGCAAATAGTTGCGAGCGTAGCCGGCCTTGACCTTGACGATCTCGCCCCGTCCGCCGACATGCTCAATGTCCTCACGCAATAAAATAGTGGTGTTTGCCATAGTCTTTTAGTTCAAAGTTCAAAGTTCAAAGTTCAAAGTTCCCGACCCCAACTTGAAACTGGAATCTGAAACTTGGAACCACCGCTGTTAATCCGCCACAAATGGCAGCATCGCCATCGATCGCGCCCGTTTTATGGCCTTTGCCAAACGACGCTGGTCTTTTGCCGGAATGCCCGATATGCGGCGCGGCATGATCTTGCCGCGTTCCGGCACAAATTGCCTGAGCAAATCGACATCCTTCCAGTCTAGATAGTCAGGGACCATCTGACGCGGCCGACGCCGTTGATATCGCCGGGGCCGGTCACCGATCACGTCTTCGCCAACGCCGAGGCCACCTCTTTCATCCATCATTTCCAATTCATTTTCTGCCATAACTTTTCTCCTGATGCCTTCGCCCGCTATGCCTCGGCTTGTGCCTCCGCCGCTTCCGGTGTCGTCTGGCGGTAAGACGCACGCTTTATCTGCCTCGCCTCACGTTTGGCTCGGACCTTGTCGGCCTTTTTGCGATCCTCGTCTACACGCACGGTGATATAACGCATGATCAGATCGTTAACGCGCATACGGCGTTCGAGTTCGAGAATTTCTTGTCCGGTTCCGTCGACTTCAAAAAGCACATAATGCCCTTCGTGTTTTTTCTGGATCGGATAAGCGAGGTTCCTAATACCGATGTCGTCCATACGAACAACTTCGCCGCCTTCTTTTTCGATCAGTTTACCCACGGCTTCGTTAAGCTTTTCGATCTTATCGGCCGCCGTTTCCGGGTTAATGATGTACATCACTTCGTACGTTCTTTTTGCCATTTGTAACTTTCTCCTTTCGGCTTACCAACCTCATCATCGAGAGATGAAGTAAGGATTCTTCAATTAAACTTTGCCATTGCCGCGTCGACCCCATCCCTTACGATCGTTTCTACTGCATCGGCGGCTTCGGTTAATACATTTTCCAGCGTTTTGCCATCGCCCTTTGCGAAGTTTTCCAAAACAAATCTTGAGGCGTCATTCACCGGATGCTCGGGCTGTATGCCGATCCGCACCCTTGTAAATTCCTGTGTTTTCAAACAATCGATGATCGACCTCAGGCCATTCTGCCCTCCGTGAGTGCCCTTTGGCCTTATTCTTATCGAACCAAACGGCAACGCGAGGTCGTCTGAGACTATGATCAGCTTTTCGATCGACCGCTCCTCTTTAACGACGAGACAACTCACGGCCTCCCCGCTTAAATTCATAAAAGTCTGCGGTTTGGCCAACTCAACCGTTTGATTGTCAATAGTTCCGCGTCCGATCAGCGACCTGCATTCGTTCCGTGAAACTCGCGTCTGGAGCCGGGTGGCCAGCAGATCGACGAGCATAAACCCGAGATTGTGCCGCGTATTCGCGTATTCCGGACCGGGATTACCGAGTCCAACGATCAGCCAGTTGCTCACGATTGGTTTCCTTTCGGGTTCCTGCCGGGGCCGCCATTCGCGATCCGCGACAGGAACTCAAAAACAACTCGCTTATTCGGCGTCACCTTCTCCTTCGCCTTCGCCAGCTTCAGCAGTCTCGTCCGTCTCTTCGCCAACAACCTCAGGCTCCGTTCCTTCCTCAAGCTGCGGTTCGAGGTCGGCCTCGCTGACTATGACGATCGAAGCAACAACCGCATCTGGTGCATCGTGAATCTCGATCCCCTCGCCGACCTTGAGGTCCGATACGTGGATCGCGTGCTCGGACGTAAGCTCAGAGATATCGACGTCGATCGAATCGGGCGTCTTCGCAGGTTCGCAAAGGACCTTGATCTCGCGCATCGCCTGCGAGAGGACCGCTCCCTCTTCTTTCAGGCTTTCAGGGTCACCGATAAGGTGGATAGGCACCGTCATTTCGATCTTTTCGCCCTTTGAAAAGCGGCGAAGATCGGCATGGATCAGACGCCCGCGGACAGCGTCGATCTGTCGGTCCTGAAAAATAACATCGTTGACACCCTCGCCCTCGATATCAAGGGAAAACACGGTATTAACTCCGCTGTCCGTTCGCAGGATGGCCGCGAGGTCCTTCAATTCCGCCACGGCAGCAAGGCTCTCGGAACCACCGCCATAAACGACCACCGGTATTTTGCCGGACGCACGCAAGCGGCGATTTACATTCTTGCCGCCAGTTTCTCGCTTTTCAGCTTTAATTAATATTTTCTCTGCCATAACTATTTCCTGGTTCAAAGTTCAATGTTCAAAGTTCAAAGTGCCCCTCGGTTCCGACTTTGAACCTTAAACTTTGAACCTTTATATAAACAGTGACGATACGCTCGTCTCGTCGTGAATTGAGTGTATCGCTGAAGCAAGCAGCTTCGCGACGCTTAAAACCTCGATCTTGCCGCCCTCGACGAGCGGTTTACCGTTGTCACGGATCGGGATCGTGTTGGTCACAATCACCTTTTTCAAATATGAGCCGCTGATATTTTCTACAGCCTTGCCCGAAAATATGCCATGCGTGAAGCAGGCAAATATATCATTTGCTCCGGCCTTGTGAAGTGCCTCGGCCACTTTGCATATTGTCCCGCCCGTATCGCACATATCGTCGATTATCAGACAATTCTTACCGCTGACGTCACCCACGATATTCATCACATCGGCCTCATTGGCCCGCTCACGGCGTTTATCGCAAAGTGCAAGTCCGGCGTCGAGCCTCTTCGCATACGCCCTGGCCCGTTCGGCGCCGCCAGTGTCCGGGGCAACCACGATAAGGTTTTCAATCGGATTCGTCTTGAAATAATCGACCACGATCGGTGCCGCGTAAAGGTGATCGACCGGAATATCAAAGAACCCCTGTATCTGCGAAGCGTGCAGATCGACCGTTAATACCCGCTGAGCTCCGGCCGTCGTGATCAGGTTAGCGACCAATTTCGCCGCGATCGGAACCCGCGGACGGTCTTTCTTATCCGATCGAGCGTACCCGAAATACGGAATCACCGCTGTTACCCGCTCTGCCGACGCTCTCACGAAGGTGTCGATCATTATCAACAGTTCCATGAGATTCTGGTCTGACGGCGGGCAAGTCGGCTGGACGATAAAAACGTCCGAGCCCCGCACATTCTCACCTATTTGGAAATTGAATTCGCCATCGGAAAAGCTCTCAGTCGTCGCCTTTCCAAGCTCACAATTCAATTCGCTGCAAATCTCCTCCGCCAGTTCGCGGTGAGCATTTCCCGAAAAAACCTTGATCGTTCCCGTGACGGACATAATCTGAATAAAGCCGCAGCAAACAAAAACGGACAACCCAAGATAGATTGTCCGTTCGGATTCATAATTGGCTGGGGCGGGAGGATTCGAACCTACGAATGCCGGATCCAAAGACCGGTGCCTTACCACTTGGCTACGCCCCAATGCGAAAAATGTCATCGACTCGGAAACAACCTAACACCTTAGAGGTGCAAAACTTCGCGATACTGTGACCGCGAAACGGTTGATACAGCAAACTTTCGCCAGGTCGACTCTCGGTCGAGGGCTTTTTCAGCAGTTTGCCGTGTCTCTGTTTTGTCAAATATTGCGAAGACCGATGCTCCGCTGCCGCTCATTGCGGCATTCACTGCTCCGAGTTCGAGTAAGGTATCTTTCACTCGCTTTACCTCGGGATACGAGCTGAATACACTCGCTTCAAGATCGTTTGTCAATGCCGAATGGCGTGGATCAAGCGATTCCGCCTCTAAACGACAATCTCGAAGAATATTGTCTGAGGTCGATTTTGTCAAGTCAGGGGCATGGAAAGCCTCAAAAGCATCGCGGGTCGAGACCGCCACATCTGGCGTTACGATGAGTAGATAATCGGCTGTCACTTCAGGCAAAGGCTCGATTACTTCACCGCGACCGGTTCCCAAAGCCGTTCCACCATGCAGGAAAAACGATACGTCCGATCCTATCTCGGCCGCAACGGATACCAGGTCCTCCTCCGTAAGGTCCGCGTCCCATAAACGAGTTAAGCCAATAAGTGCGACCGCAGCATTCGACGAACCACCCCCCAACCCGCCCGGGGACGGAATTCGTTTCTCCAAATGTATCTCGGCACCCTTATTTAGTCCCGTGAGGTTTTGCAGCAGTCCGGCCGCTTTGATGATAAGGTTGTTCTCTCCATTCGGAACCAAATCATCATCGCAAGTCAGGCTTAATCCCTCAGACTCGGAAAAGGTAAGCGTGTCATGCAGAGAAACCGTCTGGAAAACCGTGCACAGCTCATGGAACCCATCTTTCCGCTTGCCCGCAATACGCAGCGTCCAGTTGATCTTGGCAAATGAAGGGAGTAAGAATCGCGTAGACACGAATATAGAATAAAGAAAGCCGCGATGTCGAGCAATGATCGAGTGTTACGAGGGCAAATCTTCGGCACAATACGCGCTCACCGTCGTGTACTAAACGTGAATTCCAGACTTAGCAATCTTCTTATTGGAAATTTTGGTTGGAAACGGGTCATAAGATCAGCTTTACTAATTCCAATATTTGTATATGTAGGACTTTTTATGCTCGCCTGGCTCATTCCCGACAAATTGATCTTTCGGCCCCCTGTGCCGTCGTACAAGGACCACGCCCGAACATTAGAGCTCCTAACATCCGACGGTGAAACGATCGCCGCGAGATTCTACGAAAATGATACCGCTGTCCACACGATTCTCTTCAGTCACGGAAATGCAGAAGATATCGGGCACGTCGAGCCATTCGCGAAGCAACTCCGCGACCGAGGTTTCGCGGTTCTTACATTTGATTATCGAGGATATGGCTTGAGCGAGGGTTCGCCGTCAGAAGAAAAGGCTTACAAGGACATAGATGCGGCCTACCATTATCTGGTAAATGACCGGAAAATCCCCGCGGAACAGATAATTCTTCATGGCCGTTCACTCGGCGGCGGCGTTGCTCTTGACCTCGCCACTCGCAGACCCGCAGGCGGGCTGATCCTCGAAAGCACTTTCACATCAGCCGCCCGCGTACTGACCAAAATCAAGATCCTTCCGTTCGATAAATTCGATAACATCAGCAAGATCGCGACGGTCGCGTGCCCGGTGTTGGTCATCCACGGAAAAATGGACAACACAATTCCCTTTCATCATGGCGAGAAACTTTTTGCCGCAGCCAAAGATCCGAAAACTGCACTCTGGATCGAAAACGCAGGCCACAATGATCTTTTCAACGCAGCACGACAAGAATATCTCGCCGCGATAGCCGATTTTTCACAGACCATTAAGTAAAAAAGCGGACCTCCGACTAAGGCGAAGATCCGCGATTAGACTTTTTTTGTCTGTCTATTTCCTCAAAAACACCTGCGTGAAATAATACGACCCATCGTCCGCGATCGCGACGCCGACGGCTGATTCTTTCCAGTCGACGTTCAGGAGATTTTGCCTGTGGGTGGATGAGTTGAGCCAGTTATCTACCGCTTTTTCCACCGGATCGGCATAACCGCGATTGTAGGCAATATTCTCGCCGATAGAACGCCATCTGCCGAGTTTCAGATCATCGGCCCGGTGACTTACGAGCTTGTTATCCATTCCTCGATGGCCGAAAAACTGAAACTCAGCCATATTCTGCGAATGGACACGGGCGACCGACGCGACCTGTTCATTCCACACAAGTGGCTGGAGTCCGTTCTCGGCACGCTTTTGGTTCAGCATTTGAAATGCCGTTCTTTCGACGTCCACCGTGTTTACGATCACCGACGAAGCCACGGCTGCGGCCCTGCGTTCATCGACGATCCGCGGACGGTCAAAATCGCTGATATCGTAACCAGTGGCGACTCTAGCAGCCGTTTTGGACTGCGAATTCTGTGCTGTGGATACTGTTGCTAACGCGGCGAGAATGCCCAGGGAGAGAAATAGTTTTTTGTACATTAGACCTCACTTCGGCAGCTGGACGACCTCGTTGATAGAGATTCCTGGCTTTGCGTCTGCCTTTATCGGGCAGTTGCCTTTTCGGATAAGGTTTGAACAATGTGATTGTTCGGTGCCGGTAGACCCAGCACTATTTAATGCAAATGATCAATGGGCCCACGTTTCCTGAGATCTGACGCCTAAATGCGATATCTCCGCAAATCGGACATTTGGTTCCTTTCACGGATTCTCTCCTATGGTTTCTGCATCTATGACGAACTAGCACCTGATTCACGGTTCCGGTTCCGGAGTATCTGCAGTAATCTGAAAGTGATATCAATAATCTAAAGTGGTTCCGCTAGATCGGAAAAAACAAATGAATCTTTCTCGCAGCCCAATGACAGCCGCGGTCCTCGCGAAAAAAGCCGCTGTGCCGCTTTTTACGGTTCGTTACTACACGCGGATAGGCCTTCTCAGACCGTCACGCGACCTTCGCAATGGCTACAAGATCTACAAGCCTTCCGATCGCGATAGGCTCAGGTTCATTGCCGCGGCCAAGGAACTGGGCTTCACCCTTGCAGAGATCGAGGAGATACTGGACCATGCCGTTCATGGTGACTCGCCCTGTCCTATGGTCCGCGAAGTAGTCGAAAAGCGGATCGATGAGAACCGGAAGAAGATCCGCGAAATGAAGCGGCT
>JBGSXN010000013.1:0-25644 GCA_041751355.1 Pyrinomonadaceae bacterium | reverse complement strand
ATCATTCGCCATCGACGGCGAAAGGAATTTCAGCGCGACATGCCGTCCGAGATTCGTGTCCTCAGCTTCATACACAACCCCCATCCCGCCTTCGCCGAGCTGCGAGGTGATGTGATAGTGCGAGATGGTCGTGCCCAGCATAGCAAGCTCCCTATTTCCAGACTTTATGACGTGTGAGTGAATAGTAGTATAGCCGGATTTCGCCAACAAGCAATTCTTCATCATAAAATATTGATCGGGCGGTCAACCTGCTGGTATTCCCCCGAGTTCTGTAGAGGGTCAAAATATTCTCAGCTGGGTTTTTCTGTGTCGGGAACGACTTCCTTCGTGGTTTTATTTCCCTCAGCAGCCAGCATTTGATACTTTCTCTGCTTAGCTTTCCAGCGGTCGATGGCGTATTTCTGCATGTCGGGTATCCTGTCCTTTTCGTCGAGTATCTCAAACCCGAGCAGGGTTTCGATTATGTCCTCGAGGGTCGTGATCCCGTCCATTCCGCCGTACTCATCCACAACCAGGGCAATGTGTTCCTTACGATTTATCAATATTTCCCATGCGTTGAATAGGGTGGTGGTCTCTGCTATGTGAACGATCTCACGTTTGATGTCCTTGAGTTTCAAGTCAAACTGGTCCTCCGCGAGCTTCTCAAAAACGAGTTCCCTAAAAACGTAGCCCGTAATGTTGTCTCGATGCTCCTCATAGATCGGAATCCGGGAAAAATGCAGAAAGTCCTTGACCTTCAGAAATTCCTGCAGCGTCATCTCCTCATTCGCGACCACGACAACGACCCTGGGCGTCATCACCTCGGCGACCTTGATGCTCTTCAGCTTGATCAGGTTCTGTATGATTTTGTTTTCCTTGTCGACAAAGATACCCTCTTCCATTCCGATATTCGCAAGTGCCGATATCTCCTCGCGGCTGGTCGTTAGTTCGACGTCTTTTCTCGAAAGCAAGCGGGTTAGGAAAGCCGAAATAACTACGAGCGGGTAGGTTATGACGATCATGGCCCTGATAGTGCGGGTTGCAACCCCCATAAGTTCGCGGCTATAATTGGCTCCCAGCGTCTTTGGGATAATCTCGGTGAGGACCAGGATCAGGATCGTCAAGACAGCGGAAACTACCGCAAAATAAGCGTCGCCAAAAACAACCCCGGCCTGTGCTCCTACACCGGCGGCTCCAACTGTGTGTGCGACAGTGTTGAGCGAGAGAATTGCCGAGAGCGGCTTATCGATGTCTTTTTTTAAGTAGAGCATCGCGTCCGCCGACGCCGACCCCTGAGCCGACTGGCCCTTAAGATAAGAGTTTGGAAGTGAGAGCAGGACCGATTCCATTATCGAACATATAAATGAAACGATAAGGGCCGTAAAAAGATAGATCAGTAAAAGCGTCATTTAATATCTAAACGAAAAGTGTGGGGAACAATCGAGCCATCACCTATTTGCAATCCGCTCGAATACCCTTTCACTCCATCGGAATAATACAGGTTCTCGGTCTTTGATTACATCGTGCCCGGCGGCAGCCCGGGTTCACGAGTAACTTTACGTTTTGGCTCTAGACGCCCTAATATAGTGATGAGTCTCAGCAGATAATAAATAACAAGGCAATAGAATGACAGAAAAATCCAGGATTTATTACACATTGACGGATGAAGCACCGTTGCTGGCGACGCATTCTTTCTTACCAGTAGTAAAAGCATTTACAAGATCCGCAAATATCGAGATCGAGGTTCCCGATATTTCGCTTGCGGGCAGAATTTTGGCCAACTTCCCGGAATACTTGAGAGACGACCAAAAGGTCCGTGATGCACTTGCGGAATTGGATGAATTGGCAATACAACCTGATGCCAATATCATAAAGCTGCCGAACATTTCCGCTTCGGTTCCGCAGTTGGAAGAGGCTATCGCCGAGCTTCAGGAGCAGGGTTTCGCGGTGACGAAGCGCGGCCGGACTTCGCACAGGGAAAATGGCGGTCGACAAGATCAGGTCCCCTCTTTCCGCGATCCCAATATCGACGGCGGTTACCATCTGCTCGGTCGGACCCTTTCGAATCGGGTCAGTCAGCCACCATCGTAAGCGTTGACTCCAACGTTATAGTTTTGCCCTTGGCAATCGCCTCGGAAAAAAACAGCTCAGCTTCTTCCCGCGCTTGCCTAAGATACTCAAGTTTCTGCATGGCAACAGGATCTGATTCTCCAAATCGTTCTTCACAGCTGAAGTTACGCAGATTGTGAAATTTCATCTTAGTGCTCAGAAGTGTCAAAACAATCTCCCTCGCATCTGCCGTGGCGAAGCTCCCTTTAACCAAATCTATGGTTTTTGAATTATTCATGCGCGATTGGTCCACTTTTATCTACCGGATTCTGGTTCCGCGTCCAGGCCGATTTAATTGTCACGGGCCTGGTTTGAAACGAAATAGTTAGGGTTAGAGGCAAACCCTACGACTCATTGGCCCTGTCCCAAGCTGTAACCCGGCTTCCCGTCGAAGTGGTACAGGTGCTCTGTCTTAATGAAATCGATCCCCGCTTCGTTGAAGCGGCCCAGCAGGTTGATGACTTGCTGGTGCGTAATGGTGTCACCCGCGTTCTCTGCCTGAAAACGGCATCTCCAGTGATCAACGCAGAACGTGTCGGCGTGGCCATTCGGATAAACCTTCGTGCCGCGGTTCGAGATCATGACGAGCCTAACGCCGTCGCCGTTGAGCTTCTCGATCTCGGGGCCGAGGACGTTGCCGGCACCATAAAAGTTGCCATTCCACCAGCCGATGAAGACATCGACGCCGACGAGGTCTTTCTTCTGCGGCTCGCGGATCGAGTAGATCGGCTTCTTGTCAGCCTCGGCGATAACCTCGGGTATTTTGTACTTGACGGCTTTGAGCGTTTCCGGCTTCTGGCCAAGACGGTCGACAACTGCCTGAGCAAACTCCTTTGTGCCGACCTTTTCCTTTGAAACGCCTTCCTTGTAAACGTCGTAGGTATGTATGCCATCCTCGACCGTTCGGAGCCACGCGTTGTGAGCTGCCTCAGCGACATCGGGCTGTCCGATGTGAACCATCATCAGGATCGAACCAAGGAACAGCCCCGACGGGTTCGCAAGGTTCTGGCCCGCACGACGCGGGGCCGAGCCGTGGATCGCCTCGAACATCGAGATGTTCTCGCCGATGTTCGCCGAGCCCGCTAGCCCGACCGATCCCGCGATCTGAGCTGCAACGTCCGAAAGGATATCGCCGTAAAGGTTCGGCATCACGATCACATCGAAGTTCTCGGGCGTGTCAGCCATCTTCGCCGCACCGATGTCGACGATCCAATGATCCGCCTCGATCGACGGGTACTCGACTGCGATCTCGTCAAAGACTTTGTGGAACAGGCCGTCAGTCTGCTTCATGATGTTGTCTTTGACAAACGCGGTGACCTTTTTGCGGTTGTTCGTGACGGCGTACTCGAATGCGTACCGCACGATCTTTTCACAGCCCGGACGCGAGATCAGCTTGAGGCACAACTCGACCATGTCGGTTTGGCGGTACTCGATACCGGCGTAGGTGTCCTCTTCGTTTTCACGAACGATGACTACGTCCATTACGGGGTGCTTAGTGTCGATGAACGGGTGGTACGACACACACGGGCGAATATTGGCGTACAGCCCGAGCGTCTTGCGTACCGTCACGTTGAGCGATTTGAATCCGCCACCCTGAGGGGTTGTGATGGGTGCTTTCAGGAACACCTTCGTGCGCCGGAGCGAATCCCACGATTCCGGCGCGATTCCCGCCGAGTTCCCAGACAGGTAAACCTTCTCCCCGATGTCGATCGTTTCGATATCGATGCGGGCTCCCGCTTCCTTCAGGATGTGCAGCGTAGCGTCCATGATCTCCGGCCCGATGCCGTCGCCGTGGGCCACTGTGATAGGTACGTGTGACATATTTCTCGAATCTTCCTTGTCTTAAAAATGAGTATCAGACCAAATTTAAAAGTGTATTCAATTTGAACCCGTTAGGCAAAAAGGCACCGCCAGCCCGATCCCTTTCACTGCACGGATGCTCGTTCCTTCGCTCTTTCGGGGTCGGAGAATCGGCCCCGAAACACGTCGAACAATTCGTGCAGGAAGGGTATTTGCGTTGGGATTCGCTTGGTGAATTTCTGGCGTTACAGGCAAGCTTCGAACATTTGGCGCAAACTCAAGGCAATAAGAAAGCCCAGATCCTTGCCGATGCCCTCGACGCAGCCAATGCTAAGTTTCTGGAATACGACAGATCGCCAGCAAGAATGGTAGGGCAGATCGACAACCGCGGTTCTCATTTTTATCTCGCAATGTATTGGGCCGAAGCCTTAGCGAACCAAAACGCCGATGCAGAGCTTGCAACAATATTCGCACCCGTAGCAAAAGCTCTGCACGAAAACGAAGCCAAGATCAATGAGGAACTTATCGCGGCACAAGGAAAGCCGCAAGATGTCGGCGGCTACTATCACCCCGATTCCGAAAAGGCCTACGCCGCGATGAGACCTTCCGCCACGCTTAACGCCATTATGGACAGAATTTAACCAAGCTCTTTGACGAATTCGCTGGCTAAACTGAGCTACTTTGAATGCGGCGAGGAGCGGCATCTTGCGATGTCGTTCCTGCAATCACTGCCTGCATGCTGTGGATCCTAGCCGTTGGCTCCCGAGGCACTTGCGGTTTCCTGCGAAACCTCTTTAACCAAGTCTCCTGACATTTCTTCCGGCGCCTTCCGTGCAATATCGGCTTGGGCAACGATACCGCAGCACGCGCCCGATTCGTCGACGACAAGTAAACGTCTGAGCTGGTTATCTTCCATCAACCGACAGCACTCGTCGATATCCGAGTTTTCCGAAACCGAGATCACGGGGCTCGACATGCAATCGCCCGCTGTAAGATCGAGTGGATTTCGTCCCTCGGCAACGGTCCGGCATGTAATGTCCCGGTCTGTTATCGTTCCGACCGGGTTGTTGTCCTGATCGACGACAGGCACACAGCCACAATCCTCATCAGCCATTATCTTTGCCACTTCCTGTAATTTCGTTTCCGGACCGCAACAGGTTGGGTCGGCTGTCATTATTTCTCTCACATGCATAATAGTTCCTCCGCATTGCTGACTTTTTCATTGGGAAATGCGCTCGGACGAATCGGCGGAAGACGAATCGAATTTCGCCTTCCGCCATCGCTGATCGTGTTAACCGAGTTACCCGCGGTTGATGCGATCGCCCGCATTACTGATGGCTTCCCCGACCGCATCAACCGTGTCGCCGACGCCGCGTTTGACCTTGCCCCACGTCTCCTGGCCTTCGCCCTCGACCCGCTGGGCCTCGCCCTCGGCTTCGAGATCGCGGTCACCCGTGACCTCACCGGCTTTATCCTTAACCCAGCCTTTCGTCTGTTCCCATTTTCCTTCAGCTTCGTCTTTATTTGGTGTTGACATGATTCCTCCGTTTTTTGATTACGGGATCATCATATCGGTCTCTGAGAAAAGCTTCCGTTCGATTGCTTACATTACGATCCGCCGGCAAATTATTATTGTCAGAGAGCTCATCCCGAATAACACCGGACAAGGCGGGATGCAGCAGTGCGTTTGACGTACGGATTGAACCATTCAATTATTCGATTCCAAGAAAATCTATGTCCGATCGACTTCCGTTAAAGGTCTCAGTGCGTGAGAGAAAGCGGTACCGTTTGGATGTAACTGTTATAACGAAAGGCTCGCCCATGCGGACCATATCGAAGGAATAAAAACCGAGCGAGCTTGTCGTGGCAGATCGTCGTTCGCCTTGTGAATCAGTAAGTGAGACCCGCGCATTTCTGAGGCCGGAGCCTGAGGGTGTCGTGACACGTCCTGAGATAATCGTATCCGAAGGCATCGGCGTGCCGGGCGTTTGTTCCCAATGCGGATCGAAGTCGAAAGCGATGTTGTTGCTGATATTGACCTGGCCGCTGCCGTCCGCAGCCATGACAAAGATCTCCTGATTGCCGCTGCCGACACGATCGCCGAAAAATACGATCCGCTCGCCGTCGGGCGAAACGCTGGGGCCGACATCGTTCGGCCCCGTATTAGGTATTCGCGTCACGTTTGTGCCATCCGGGTTCATTACGTAGATCCCATGTTCATTATTACGAACACTTGCAAAGACTATGCGACCGTCAGGTGTCCACGTGGGATCACGATCGAGCAGGGGACTATTGGTCAGCCGCACCTCGCCCGTACCATCCGCATTCATGACATAGATCTCCTCGTTACCGTCGCGAGTGCTCCGGAACGCGATCTTTGTGCCGTCGGGCGACCAGGCCGGTTCGAAATCATGCTCCGTGTTGATTGTCAGCCGCATCTGGTTCGACCCGTCGAGATTCATTACATAGATCTCAAAGTTGCCGTCGCGGCCGCTTGCAAATGCGATTCGGTTGTCAACACGCGAAACAGACGGCGAGTTTTCGTTTGCCGAAGTGTTAGTCAGCCTGGTCTGGCCGCTGCCATCCCGGTTCATCACATAGATCTGCTGCACGCCGTCCCGATCGCTCTGGAATACGATGCGAGTGCCGTCCGCCGAGAAAACCGGGTGAACGTCGCTGGCTGGGTTGTTTGTCAGCCGTGTTTGACCGCTACCGTCCGCATTCATCACATAGATCTCAAAGTTACCGTCGCGGTTGCTGCTGAAAACGATAGAGCTGGCCGGTGGCGTAGGTGTCGGAGTAGGAGTGGGCGTTCCTCCCGGCGTCGGCGTGACCGTCGGTGTCGGGATCGGACTTGGAGTTATACAAGCGCCGTCGGGGAGACGGTCGAGCGCCGCAACTTCGCTCGCCGTGAGCACGCGGTTAAAAAGCCGTATCCTGGACACCGATCCACCTGAATAGTCCTGACTCGAAGTCAGTTGGTTGATAAAAAATCTCAAAACATTAAAGTCGGCGTCAATGATACCGTCAGCGTTAAGCGAGTCGTTCAGGTATTGCTGCGTCCGGTCCAGGTATCCGATGTCTACCCCGGCCCGGCCAAGGTTGGCGTCGCTGCCCTGCCTCGTGAGCACGACCTGCACGTATTTGTTCGCGGTGATGGGGCTGCCGGTCCCGATCGACACACCGTTACCGTTGCTCCAGGAATTGGGAAACGCCAGGTTGTTATTGGCATCGGCATAAATCCCCCTTCCGTCCACCCCGTTCTTGAAATCAACGATCGCACGCAAATGGTCCTGCTCCGTAAACTTGAAGAGCATCACGATGCTGTAGGTCTTGTTGTCCGTGGTTAATCCTGTGGTTGGTGCGAGCGACAGGCCGTTACCCTTGGGGAAGTTTAAGACCGCGCGCGGTGCACAGCCTTCGACCGCTTCGGTCGTGAAGGTATTAGCACCGTTGGAACCGGTAATAATGTCGGTCAATAGCGGACCGCCGCCGGAGCTATTTCGCGTATTCTGAAACTGGTAATCAGCCGTCAGTCCCGGGGGTCCGCTCGGCGTAGGTGACGGCGTTGGTGTGGGCGTTTGCGTCGGAGTCGGAATGGCCGACGACTGACACGGCGGCTGAAAGCGCGCTGCGCCTCTCCCCCTTTCTGGGCCACCTGTCTGGATCGGAACATAATAAGACTGAGCACCGGCCGCCGTAAAAGGAGCGCGGATAAAGACGGGAGCTTCACCCGTTTCCGCACCGGCAATGATCGCTATCTGGCTGTCTAAGCTGATGCCAACATCCTCGAAACCGGCGTTGAAACCGCCGGTTCCGGGTGGCGGCAGCGGCAGCGACTCGACGGTCGAGCTGCTTGTAAACGGTGCACTGATGGCAAAGACTGCTCGAGGGAAATTGGCCGTGAGGGCTTTCGTGCCATCGGGCGTCACCATCATACCGGCCATCGAAGTTTCGGTAGGAAGGACAAGGGTCTGGGCCACGCTCGACGCTGAAAAAGGTGCGTTGAAGATGCGGACGTTATTGCCGCCACTATTACCTACGAGCAGTGTATTGCCATCCGGCGTGATAGCAATGGGTGCGCCAACAGAGGAGGCAGAAGTGATGTTGAATGCAACTGAATCGTAGGGCGGATCAAGGACCGAGACGCCGGCCGTCGTAGAGACGAAGGCGCGCCCCGCGCCATCGAAGACTATGCCCTGTGTCTGGCCGCCCAAAATGCCACCGGGCAAGGTGACCTGGTTAACAGTTGAAGAAGCATTGAATGGCGCCCGGATCACGAAAAGATTAGCGTTGGTGCCCATTGCCAGGGCCGCACTCGCATCAGGCGCGACAGCAATAGTGCCGGTGCCGTTATAGCCGCTCGTGTTTATCGTGCTGAGCAGGGTGCCGGTCGACACTTGAATAACGAAGACGCGATTGTTTGGAGTGTCCGCTACAAGGGCATTGTCCGTACCGTAAAACGAGGCGCCGTGAGGGTTGGCACCGGGCGGTAACCCCGTTACGAAGAGCTGCTGGGGCTCCGGCGACCCACTTGCGTCGGGAAAAACGACGATGCCGCGGCCTGCATCGGTCGTCGTGAGAATCGCCCTCTGCTGGCCGCCGGATCCGTCGAGAGAACTAGTGTTTACCGGGCACTCGGTCGGCGTCGGCGTTGGCGTCGGCGTGACCGTTGGCGTTGGCGTCGGAGCGACTGGTCCTGGAGCCCAACTTGGCAGGAAGTCGCGCACGGGATCGTCAGTAAGCCTCGTTTGACCGGTGCCGTCCGCGTTCATCACATATACGTCGAAATTAGTGACCTCGTGGAAGCGGGTAAACAGTATGCGACTGCCGTCGGACGAGAACTTTGGCTCAAAATTCTCCATACCTTGGGCAACATTGGTGATACGTGTCGGGTTGGTGCCATCGGCATTCATCACGAAGATGCCGGTACCGCCGCCGTCGCGATTACTCGCATAAGCTATCCTCCCATCGGGCGCCAGTGACGGGTGACTATTATTTGCCTGATCGTTTGTGACGCGCACCTGATTAGTCCCATCGACGTTCATAACGTAGATGTCGTGGAAACCGGGCGTGCGCCTGACAAACACGATCTTGTCGCCTAAAGGCGAGAAGGATGGTTCCGCATCGCCCGCGACGGTCGTAAGGCGCGTCACACCGCTGCCATCGGGGTTCATGATAAAGATTCCACCATCGTCGCGAGTGCTGACAAACGCAATACGACCGTCAACCGGCGAGACAGTCGGCGATACGTCCTGAATAAACTGATTGGAATTAGTAAGATTCGTAATTGACGTTCCGTCCGCGTTCATTACGAATATCTCGGGATTGTGGGTCTGCAGCTCACCCTGTACCAGAACTCTTTGAAAAACGATGCGGCTGCTATCCGGGGTAAACTCAGGATGTTCATCCCTTATGGCATCGTTGGTAAGTCGTGTCTTCCCGCTGCCGTCCGCGTTCATCACATAAATCTCGCCGAAGCCGCCCAAGTCGCTCGTATATACGATACGCCCGCCGCCCGGCGCAGGCGTCGGCGTGACCGTCGGCGTCGGCGTCGGAGTCGGAGTGGGGCCTGTACAAGAGCCGCCCGGCAAACGGTCCAGTGCTGCCACCTCGCTTGCCGACAGCACTCGATTGAAAAGCCGGATTCGAGCCACTGAGCCGCCCGAGTAATCCCGGGCCGAGGTTACCTGATTGATAAAGAAGCGCAGCGTATTGAACTGCGGGTCAATGATCCCATCCGGACCGTTGCTGTTGAGGAGGTATTGATGTACGCCGTCAACATAGCCGATGTCTATTCCGGCCCGGCCGAGGTTCCCGTCGTTGCCTTGGCGCGTGAGCACCACCTGCACATATTTGTTTGCGGTTATCGGGCTGCCGCTGCCGCTGGATATGCCCGTTGCGTTATTTTGGGAATTAGGGAAATTCAGGTTGTTACTGGTATCTGCATAGATGCCTCTGCCATCAGTCCCATTCTTGAAATCAACAATGGCCCGTGTGTGATCCTGCTCCGTAAACTTGAATAAAATGACGATGCTGTAGGTCTTGTTGTCGGTGGTCAGGCCCGTGGTCGGCACGAGCGACAGGCCGTTGCCCTTGGGAAAGTTTAAGACCGAGCGCGGTATGCAGCCCTCGACCGATTCGGTTGTGAAGGTATTGGCACCGTTACCAACGTTGATCAGGTCGGTCATCGGCGGCCCGCCGGTCGAGCTGTTGCGAGTGTTCTGAAACTGGTAATCGGCCGTAAGTCCCGGAGGGCCACCAGGTGTCGGCGTTGGGGTTCCGGTGGGGCATCCGTTGACAGTCGGCATTAGATAGCGGGCCAAGGCGAAGACAGTCGTGCCCGCGGGGTTGCGCGCATAACCCGCGGCGACGATTTTGCCATCAGGTTGAATGGCCACCGCTTCCGCTCCTTCAAAATTACCGAAGAAATCGGTCGAAATCTTGCCGTCGACACCGAAGCTTGTATCGAGGGCTCCATCAGGCGAAAAGCGCGCGAGCGCGAAGTCTCTCCCTTCAATTCCCGTACCCGGTCCGGTTTTGGCATATCCGGCAGCGACTATCTTCCCGTCCGTTTGAATAGCTATCGCCCTGATCTGCTGTTCGTTGGAGGAAACGAACGTAGTTGTGGTCTTACCACCCGTCCCAAAAGTGTTATCCAGGACCCCGGCGGTTGTAAAACGTGCGAGGGCAAACTGGTCGTTAGGATAATTGGCTTCCCCGCCCGCCAGTATCTTGCCATCAGGCTGGATCGCCAGAGTATAAACGTCGTCGCCACCGTTAATATTGGCAACAGCTTGGCCATTTGTTCCAAAGCCTGTATCGACAGTGCCGTCGGCGTTATGCCGTGCGACCATAAAATCATCCAGGGCGAAATTGTAGCCTCCGGGACCACTTGTGTTGGCTCGACCAGCAGTGACGATCTTTCCGTCAGCTTGGAGGGCTATCGCGCTCGGTATCGCGTAAGGATAACCGGTGAAGCTAGTTGTTACTTTACCGTCCGCGTCGAAGCTGGTATCAAGTGCCCCCATCGTTGTGTAGCGCGCCAGGCTAATGAACGAATTGGACGCGCCCTGCACGTTGGCACGCCCTACCGTAATGATCTTGCCATCCGGTTGGATCGCGACATCATGAGCTTCGGAGCTATCGGAAACGAAAAACTCGGTTACAACAGTTCCGCCGTTACCGAAACTCGTGTCCAGAGCCCCCGAAGAGGTGTAGCGGGCGAGGGCAGAGTGGCGCGTACCCGAAGGGGTCGTAAAGCCTGCGACGACCAGTCTGCCGTCGGATTGAAGCGCGATGGCTTGTGGATCGGCGCTAACACCCGCGAACTCGGTGGTCACGATGCCGCTCGTACCAAAGCTGATATCGAGCGCCCCGTCGGGTAAATAGCGTGCGACCTGAAATCCGGATCTGCCCGGGGTACCGAGAAGAGCTCTTCCGACAACAACAAACTTGCCGTCCGGCTGCATAACCATGTCGCTTCCGGTACCTGGATCACCCGCAACTTTGCCTGTCCCGTTAAACGTCGGGTCGAGGTCCCCGTCTGTGCAAAACGGCAGCGTAGGAGTAGGACTTGGAGTCGGAGTCGAAGTCGGACTCGGCGTTGGCGTCGGAGTCGGAGTCGGAGTCGGCGGAGGAGTTTGTCCGGGTCGGCACTTGCCGTAATTTGCGGCATTGTAGATCGCCTGGATCTCGGTCGCGGCAAGCGCCCGGTTAAAGATCTCGACCTCGTCCATTGCGCCGGCAAACGTCCTTCCGCCAAGCGAATCGGTACTCTGTACGGGTCGCTGGCCCAGCAGCACCCCGAAAAACGGCGTTTGCGGATTGAAGGTGCCGAGATTCGCTGTCGCGACACTGGCTCCGTTCACATAAACAGCGGCCGCGCCCGATTGCCCGTCATAAGTGACTGCAACGTGCTGCCATTGGTTTGCCGTCAGTACGGCGGTTGTTGTTCCTACAACGTGGTTGCCGCTCGATGAATCTCGAATATTAGCCGTGAGAGCGCCGGGAAGCTGACCGCCGCTCGCCGAAACGCTTTGCCAGAGGTGTGGGCCGGCCGGGCCCGTCACCCCGGCGTATTCCACGATAGGACGGCTGATGCTGAGATCGGTCGGGTAGATCCACGCATCGATCGTCAAGCTCTGGACTCCCAGGACCGACGAGCCCGAAATGCTGACGTGATCATCGACGCCGTCCATATTGAACGCCTGGCCGACGATTCCGCCCGAGAAGCTCGTGCCATTCTGCAGCGTCCCATGGTGCGTTCCCTGTATGTCATTCGCTGTGCCGTCGCCCGTCCACCAGCCGACCATACCGCTCGGCGGCGCGATACAGCCCGATGCGCTGCTCACGCCCCAGCGAAGGACGACATTTCCGGTCGCGCCCGCTTTGCCGTCGACCGCGATGTAATAGGTCGTTCCGGCAACTGCATCGAATCTAACCTGGCTCTGGATGTACCCGATATCGTGCTCGATAAAATTGTCATTCCCGCCGATCAGCGTGAGAGAGTCGACGCTCGATCCGGTGTATATGCCCAGCAGCGTGTCGAAATCACTGCCAAGCGTATTGAAATAAGCGGGCCCCGAGGCAGGAGCCTGCCACCGATACCAAACCGATGCGCCGCCCGCGTTGCCGCCATGATCTGGCTCGCCTGTTTGTTTATTGGCACCGAGGTTTATTCCGGTCACAGTCCCGATCGGGCCGGAAACGACTTGAGCGTTCGCAAAGTCGTTATTTGGAGGTGATGATCCTGGCTTGCACTTGCCAGCCGGGCCCGCGTTGTAGATGGCTTGTATCTCGGACTGAGCTAATGCACGGGTAAATATCTCGACTTCATCGATCAAACCGTTGAAAAATCGCGTCTGGTGCGACTCTTCCTTCCCGATTGCTACATTTCTGTCCGTGGCCAGTAGATTGTTCCCCGGATGCATCTGCACTGCGACCTCTTCGCCATTTACGTAGATCGCATAGCGCCCAGTCGCCGGGTCGAAGGTCATGGCCACGTGGGACCATGCATTGAGGGGAATGGTTCCGCCCGAAATATTCGGCTCCGATCCGGTCGTGAAATGAAGGGCGCTAAAAAGCCGTAACGTTCCATTCTGATTTTGGGTCCACAGCCCATAGGAGTCAGATGTGGAGCTAAGGCTAAAATCCTGCGCCCACTTCGTCATGACCGCGGAGAGCGCACCGTTAGCCTGCAGGGCCGCCGGATTGATCCACGCGTCAATGGTTATCGCGCCTGATATCTTCAGGCTGGCGGGATTCCCGAGCGATACATATCGCGTGGTCCCGTTCAGGCTGAACGCCTGGCCCACCTTGCCCGCCGCCGTTGCCGTCGCCCCGCCCTGCAGGGTCCCATTGTTAGTCCCCTTAATGTCGTTGGCATTGCCGTCGCCCGGCCACCAGCTAACCATGTTCGCGGGCGGAACGACACAGCCGACCGGTTTGTTTACTCCCCAACGAACTGTGATATTGCCGGTTACACCGGCCTTCCCATCGACGACGATGTGGTAAACGGTGCCCGCAACCGCATCGAATCTAACCTGGCTCTGTACGTACCCGACTCCGCCTTCGATAAAATTATCGCTGTCACCCACCAGCGTCAGAGCATTGACGCCCGATCCGGTATAGACGCCAAGCAGCGTGTCGATGTCACTCCCTAGAGTATTTACGTAAGCAGATCCGGTCGCGGGGGCTTCCCACCGATACCAGACGGAGGCGCCGCCCGCGTCGCCGCCATGGTTCGGCTCGCCGGCTTGTTTAGTTGCGCCTACGTTGCTGCCTGTGACCACGCCGATGGCGTCGTTGACGATCTGTGCATTCGCGAAGTTGTCATTTGCCGGAGGCGGGTTTGGGCTCGTACATTTGCCGTCGACGCCGGCGTTGTAGATCGACTGGATCTCGGTCGCGGACAGTACGCGGCCGAAAATGCCAACTTCGTCGATCAATCCGTCGAAGTAACGAACTCCGACCAACCCGCTGTCGTTGCCGATTCGAACAACGTCGGTACCGTTATGAATGTTGCCGATGCCGACATCGGACTGAACCAGAACGCCGTTGACATAGACTCTAATCCCATCTGCGGCGCTGTAGGTCATGGCAACGTGCGTAAAGGCCGCAGTAGTTCCAAATGGAATAGTCCCGCCCACGGCATCGGTAAACTGGCCGGCACCATTACCGACAATTCCAAAAACTCGATTATCGGTTACGAAAAGCCCCCATGAGGCATTCGCGGTCTGCGACCACTTTGAAACCACTGTACGATAGTCGCCAAATGTTGAGTCTGGACGTATCCACGCCTCGGCGGTGAGGGCGTTTGTAAGCTGTAAGTTTACTGGATTTCCGAATGAGATAATGTCGTTACTGCCATCAAGGTTGAAGGCCTGGCCAACCTTGCCGGTCGCGAACCCTACACCGCCGGTTTGAGTCCCTGAATTGCCGCCCACAAAATCAGAGAAATCTCCCTCGGCCCTATACCAACTGACCATATTCGGCGGCGGCACCACGCAGCTCGCCTGATCTGCCGCCGCTTGAGGAGCACTATCGTAAAGCGTGGCTGGCGTGGATGGCTGCAGCTTCGCGGCGTGGTTCACCGCATATCTTGCTCCTTCTGCTCGATCAAAAATGCCGCTGTTTACCTGAGTAGCGGGCTCACTCAGGGCGAGACCCACAACAACAAACGTGACAATGATGGAAATGACGTGTAAGTTTTTCATTCTTTTTGCCGGGCAGCGCTGTACCGCATGTCTTTCGCGAACCGCAGGACCTCACGGCTCGACCCTCGCGCGTGGGCGTTTTCAAATTCCGCGCACCCCAAAAGTGACCTGAGGCTCACAACTTAAGGTATTCTTGAATGAAAAGTAACGAGAAAAAGACGAAGTTTTTACGAAGATGGTCGAGGCGGAAAGGTCTTACCCATCGATCACCCCAATACAAGGATCATCACCGGCTTTTCTAATTCAGGACATTTCTATTGAGTTCAAACTAGGACATTCTCATAGAGTTCCAACACTCACACGAATTAGCTTGCATCCTTTTAGCTATTCCTGTAGTCTTAGTAGCTTGACAACTCCGTGTCTCATTCATCGACGGTAAACTCGCCCTTATGTTAGGGCGGAATAGATAGTTCGAGAAACGGTTCCTTTATAACTGTTAGAAGCGGCTCCTTAATATTGTGAGCCCTCGAACGTAGATCCTTCCTTGCTTCCGTTACACTGAAGATCATTCCACGTTAGTAACTTCTTATTACATCCCGAAGACTCGTTAGGAGTACCGCCTTTAGGCGGCGATCCCATGTGGCAGGTCTGATTTGCGAAACGCAAAACCAGGGCCTGCTGACGCAGGACTCAAAACCGGATCTTCAGTAGAGATAGATTTTAATTAGAAAATGACTTTTAGAGATTTAGGCTTGCTTCCGTATTTTACGGACAAATGCGAGCAATTGGGTTTTACTGGGCCTACACCCATTCAAAAACAGGCAATTCCGGTCCTTTTAAAGGGCGGAGACATTTTAGCCAGTGCCGAGACCGGTACGGGCAAGACGGCGGCCTTTTTGCTGCCGATATTACAACTTTTAGGTGATAACAAGGGTAAACCCGGAACTAGAGTTCTGGTTCTTTCGCCGACACGCGAGCTTGCTAATCAGACCGAGGCAGCCTGCCGCGAGTTTGCACCCAAGGGAATAACCTGCACCGCCATTATCGGCGGGGCCGGTTACAAACGGCAGATGGACAGCCTAAGGCGCGGTGCAAATTTGATCATCGCAACTCCTGGCCGTCTCATAGACTTTATGGACCAGGGCCTGATCAATTTCAGCAGCCTTACGCATTTGGTCCTCGACGAGGCCGACCGTATGCTCGATATGGGCTTTTTGCCCTCGATCAAGCGGATCGTCAAGGTAATACCCGCGAAGCGCCAGACGCTCTTTTTCTCAGCGACAATGTCGCCCGAGATCGAGCATATCGCTTACTCGATGCTTAAGGACCCAACATTTATCGAGGTCAGCCCGCGTGGGCGTGCGTCCGGCCTGATCCATCAGACGGCATATCCGGTTGCACAGCAATCTAAGATGCCGCTGCTATTGGACCTTTTAGATAAAGAGGATTTCGACCGCGTGCTTGTTTTTACACGCACCAAACGCGGGGCCGACCGTATCGCTCATATCCTTGAGAAACGGTCGCACAAATCCAATCGAATTCACGGTGACCGTTCGCAGTCTCAGCGTGAGGCAGCTCTCGCCGCGTTCAAGAACGGCAAGACCAACGTGCTTGTCGCGACTGACGTTGCTGCACGCGGCATCGATATCGACTCGGTATCACATGTGATAAACTATGACATACCCGAGGCCCCCGAGGATTACGTTCACCGTATCGGCCGAACGGGCCGTGCCGGGAACAAAGGGCGTGCTATTACGCTGTTTACGATCGCAGAAGAGCATTCGATGCGGGCGATCGAGCGGTTGACGGGTGAACTGGTCGAACGTATCGTTCTTCCGGATTTTGGCGGCCACTCATTTACGCAGGCCGCTCCGGCTAAGAGATCGTCAATGCCGGCGCGTAAGAGCTTTCGTTCATTTGGGCCAAGACGCGGCAGGTAATCGGCCGCGGTTATAGAGAGGGAAATATTTATGGTAGTTAAAGCACCAGCTTATGAGGTAGATCAGTCGATCGAGATGATGTGTTCGGCATGCGACCTGGAACAAAACCACAAGGTCGTGACCGTGACAAAACAGGGCAAGATCACAAAGGCCGTATGCGAAGCATGCGAAACCGTGAGTACCTTTACCCGGGGCGTCAAAACCTCGGTCTCGATGGGAACAGGAAAGAATGCGTCACCCTACGATCGTCAGCGGAAATACCGCAAAGGCCAGGCGATGACACATGACAAATTCGGCCGCGGCGAGGTAACAGCCGTCATCGAACCGCACAAGATAGACGTACTTTTCGGCGATCAGACGAGGCGTCTCATCCATTCCCAGCCCCAAGCTGGTTAGCTGACTATTTGGTAATATCGAGGCCGTCCGGAAACTTAATTGATTTCGAACGGCCTTTTGCCGTTTTTGCTGATATCGTCACGCCTCGGTTAAACTTAAAATTATATGAAACGCTTCATTTCGTCGATTACCGCTGTTGCACTTATTTTTACATTTACAGCGTTACCGCTTGTTGCCCAGCAATCATCCGATGAGGCCAAACTCATTGCGACGGCGCGGAAGATACATGCAGATGTGATCACGCTCGACACGCACGTCGATATCAACACGGCGAACTTTACCGAAAAGGTCAATTACACACGGGAACTGCCGATCCAGGTTGACCTGCCAAAGATGAAGCGCGGCGGGCTGGATGTCGCCTGGCTGATCGTTTATACGGCGCAGGGCGAGCTTACGGACGAGGGCTACGCGCGTGCCTACGCAAACGCGATCGACAAATTCGATGCCATTCACCGTCTGACCAAAACGATCGCCCCGGGTGAGATCGAGCTGGCCCTTACGTCAAAAGACGTCAAGCGAATCGTAAAATCGGGTAAAAAGGTAGCTATGATCGGCGTCGAAAACGCGTATCCGCTGGGCACCGATATCTCACGCGTAAAAGAGTTTGCCGACCGCGGCGCCCGCTATATGTCGCTCGCCCACAACGGCCACAGCCAGCTCGCCGATTCCAACACAGGAGAGCGTGACGGTAAATGGCTCCACAACGGACTTAGCGAAATGGGCAAAGAGGCCGTCGCCGAGATGAATAAATGGGGCATTATGATCGATGTTTCACACCCGTCGAAACAAGCGAATTTACAGACACTTGTACTTACAAAAGCCCCGGTCATTGCCTCACATTCATCGGCCCGTGCACTCGCCGACCATAGCCGAAACCTCGATGATGAGGAATTGATGCTGATCAAAAAGAACGGTGGCGTGGTGCAGACGGTTGCGTTTCGCGGATATGTAAATATAGCCAAGAGTACGCTGCGATCGGCGAAAACTAACGAGTTGTTAGCGGAATTCGCCTCAGCCGAGAATGTTAAGATCCTGCCGCGTGCCGAGGTTCTCGCCTTGCCCGAGACTGAGCGGGCCAATTATGCAGCCCGCATGGCGGCCTTTCGAACAAAAGTCAATCCCATCATCCGGGAACGCCTGAAAGACACGGCTCCCGATGTCAATCTTAAGGATTTTGTCGATCATATCGATTATCTCGTTCAGAAGATAGGTATCGACCACGTCGGTATCAGCTCGGATTTTGACGGCGGCGGCGGTGTCGAGGGGTGGGATGATGCGTCCGAGACTTTTAACGTGACCCTCGAAATGGTCCGCCGCGGCTACACCAAAAAGCAGATCGAAAAGATCTGGAGCGGCAACCTGCTCCGTGTTCTGGACCAAGTGCAGAAAGTCGCCCAAGGGCTGCAAAAACGTTGATCACGGGATCACGTACCCGAAGCCTTTCGGTCTGCAAACTCTTGGCGCGTAATAGCGTAAAAAACACAGGTCATTCCGTAGTGATCCTCAGTTTTTTCGTAGAGCATTCCGCATTTTTCCATAATTCGCCATGAGCCTGTGTTATCGGGATGGGCGATAGCGACTATTCGATCGAGGCCAGCAGTATTGAAACCATAATCTAGCCAGCCGTAGGCGCATTCGTAGCCGAAGCCTTGCCGCCAGAATTTTTCTGAGAGGTTATAGCCGACCTCGATCTCGCCGGTGTCTTCGAGCGGCTGCAGGCCCGAGGTGCCGATCAGCTCGCCCGTCGATTTTAACTCCATCGCGCAAAACCCAAAGCCGAATTTCGCGTAACAATCAACGTAGAACTGCATTCTCTTGGCGAGTGCATCCGCGTTCTGCATTCGGATGCCGCCGATATAGCGGTTGACGGCGTCGGGCGAACGCATTTCTATTAACCACGGCAGATCGGCGGCGGTCATTTTGCGGTAGGTCAGTCGCTCAGATTCGATCATTTCAGAAAAAACGGGAAGAAAATCCGCGTACCCTCCGTCTAATTATCGACAAATCAGGAAAAAGGACAAAGTTATGAAAAATGCAATAAATAACCGTCGTGAATTTTTAAGGCAGGCATCGATGGCGGCACTCGCGTTTCCGCTGCTTGCGGGCTGTAAGGGCGAAACTTTTGCTTCGCATCCAGCCGAGAACGACGTACTCGCCGCAATCAGAAAGAATGCGTTGCCGGCCGGCGGCCAGTGGAGCGGGGCAATCGATTTCCCGGCCGATGTCACGTGGCGCACTGTTCTCGCCTCGGCCAAGGACGAGGGCGAGCCGATGCTGATCTCGGGCACCGTCTACCGGGCCGACGGCAAGACGCCCGCGCCGAATACGCTGATCTATCTTTATCACACCGATATGTACGGCATTTACGGCCGGGCCGGGCAGCACAAGCACGGGAAGTTTCGCGGCTGGATGCTGACGGATGCTAAGGGGCGGTATGAGTTTCGCTCGATCAGGCCGGCTTCGTATCCGGATACGACATTTGCCGCACACGTTCATATGACGATCACGACAGTTGACAACCGCGAGGACTGGGTCGATTCGATTTTATTCGAGGGGGACAGATTCATCTCGGCCCGCGAACGCGAGATGGCGGGCCGACGCGGCGGATTTCAGCCGATCGTCAGGCTCGAAAAGGACGCTGCCGGCATCGCACGCGCCGCCAGGGACATAAGATTGTAAAGAGGAGTGGAGAAATGCTTACTGGAATTTTATCTTTGATGTTGCTGATCGGTTCGAGCCCTGCATGCCCTGCAGAGAGCGTGGCCGGTGGATCGAATGCTGCACGAATAGGCAGCATCAGCACGATCGCCGACATGGGCAAGGGTCGTGCATCCCATACGGCCACGATGCTCGGCAGCGGTAGGGTGCTGGTCGCCGGCGGCTTCGCGGGCGGCGAGAACGGCATGAAAAGCGCCGAGATATTCGACCCCGCTACGGGAGCATTCTCGGCAACCTCGGATATGAACGTCGCCCGGGCGAGTCATTCGGCGACCCGTCTGCGAAACGGCAAGGTGTTGATCGCGGGCGGTTTTAACGGTAACTATATTGACAGCTCCGAGCTTTACGATCCCGAGACAGGGCGTTTTACGCCTGGGGGGAAGATGACGCGACCGCGAAGCGAGCATCAGGCTGTACTGCTAGCCGATGGACGTGTGCTGATCGCGGGCGGCGTCGGCACTGGCTGGACTTTCCTGGCGGATGCCGAGATATACGACCCGGTCGCCAACACTTTTACGGCGACCGGAAGCATGACCACTCCACGCGAATCTCACACCGCGACACTGCTGAAGGACGGCCGCGTCCTCGTCACCGGCGGTCATAAAGACCGTCGTTCCGCGATCACGATTTACTCGAGCACCGAGATCTACGATCCGGCGCAAGGCACATTTATGGCAGCCGCCGATCTTAGCGTCAGACGGCATAAACACGATGCGTTATTGATGGATGACGGACAGGTGCTGATCGTCGGCGGTTCGGATGAGCGGGATTCGCGAGGTGCCTACACAACAGTTGAGATCTATAGCCCGAAAACAAACCGCACCAGGCGAGTCGGCGACATGAACGCTTCGCGATACAAACTGCAGGGCACGACCATCCTGCTCCCGGACGGCAGGATCCTCATCGCGGGAGGATCGACACAAGCGGAGATTTTCGATCCGCGATCGAATTCGTTTATCGTTGCGCGGGGCCAATTTGAGTCGGCCCGGCTGTTCGCGACGGCTACACTTTTGCCGAATGGAAACGTTCTCATCCTAGGCGGTTACGACGACCGCCTGGCGGTCAGCCAGAAGGCATGGATGTATACTGAAGCAAAATGAAGACAGCTGCAGAACGATAAAATGGAGTAGAATCGTAATCCACTAATGGAGATGGCCTCGCCAGTGACCGAGAACCGGGTGACGAACGATCTGCTTCAGGCATGTAGGAACGGCGATCGCGATGCGATGCGCGATCTTTACCTGATGAGCCAGGGGCGGGTATTCTCGGTTGCGATGAATTACTTCGGCGGGAACCGCGAGATGGCCGAGGATATTACGCAAAAGGTTTTTGTTAAGCTGCTGACAAAGTTTAGTTTTCGCGGCGAGGCCGAATTTACTACGTGGCTCTATCGATTGACGGTGAATGCATGTACGGACGAGGCGAGAAAAATGAACCGGTTTGTTGGTCTGACAGGGCTCTTCGGACTGGGCGGGCCGCGGGCCGCCGAGGTGCAGCAATTGATGGCTGAGCGGGACGAGATATCGAATCTGGTTTCGCATGAGGTAGCCTGCCTGCGTCCGAAGTACCGCGTACCGATTTTGCTGAAGTACGTCGAAGGGCTTTCTTATAACGAGATAGCCGAGGTGATAGGATGCTCGCCCGGAACGGTGGCCTCTCGGTTGAACCGCGGGCTAAAGAAGCTTGAGGCCAGATTAGGCCATTTGCGGGGGAGCATCTAAATAAGAGAAATGGCGCAGAAGCATTACAAGAAAGAACTGGGTGCATTTATCGACCACGAATTGTCGAAAGATCAGCAGCACGAGATCGGTGAGCACCTCATGCAGTGTGGCGAGTGCCGAAGCGAGCACGATCGTATCAAGCTGGGGGCGCAGCTTGCCGAGCGGATGGAGCGAGGGGACGCGGGCCCGCATGTTTGGGGCGAGATCGAGGACAGACTAGACGGACGACGGACCCCGCAGATGTCGCTGATCGGGCCGACACCGCATTTTGGTTTTCGTAATTGGGCCGGATATGCGGTCGCGGCCGTGATGGTTACTGCCCTGATCTCGGCAGCTTACTTTGCATTGTTTAGCCCGTCGGGCTACCAACAGAGGCAGGATCGACAAGCTCACGCCCCCGCAGAGAATAATGCCGAGATCGCCGCTATTACCGATGATCCGGGCAATACAAACAATTCGGTGCTCGAACCCGACGTAGCGCTGCCGGCGGAAACTCAGCCCGCAGGATCGGAGGCGTCTTGGGAATTTGAGACCATCTCGGGCAGCCCCAGGGTCGGGGCGGGTTCGGGTAAAGACCGGCTGGCGGTGGGCGCTTTTATGGAGACCGACGCTGCCTCGCGGGCGCGGATCGCTGTTGCCGATATAGGCAATGTCGAGATACAGCCGAATTCGCTCGTTAAGCTCGTAGGCACCGATCCGACGCAGCATCGCCTGTCGCTCGAACGTGGTAGGCTGCGGGCACAGATCTTTGCGCCGCCTCGGCTGTTTATCGTCGATACGCCGTCGGCCGTGGCGGTCGATCTCGGGTGCGAATATACCCTCGACGTAGATAAGGGCGGGAACAGCTTTTTGCACGTTACCAGCGGGTTCGTGGCCCTCGAACGTGATGGGCGTGAATCCATCGTTCCGGCCGGTGCGATGTGTATGACCAGAAAGGGAAAGGGCCTCGGTACACCTTTTTCTGCCGAAACGTCTAAGGAATTCCGGGCGGCCTTGGAGAGATTTGATTTCGCCGCCGGCGGTAGCCGCGCGGTACAGGCGATGCTTGAAACGCGGGAATTTTATGACATTATCACGCTCTGGCATCTGCTCACGAGGGTCCAGAACGCAGATCGCGATAAGATTTTCGACGCCCTGGCAGCCTATGTCGAGCCGCCGTCAGACGTAACTCGCGAGGGCATCCTATCGCTCAACAAGAAGATGCTCGCGTCATGGCGTACCGAGGTTGAACGGGTTTGGTTTGAGTAAACGATCGAACTGCTAACACTATGAGGGCGAACGGTGACTTCTAACGTAATATTTCGAGTTGAAAACAAAGTGCGTCAATGATTTCTTCCTGAATAACCGGATCGTTCAAATTTCCGATCAGTCTTACAAGCCTTTGTTTATCAAGAGTACGAATTTGATAACAAAGTACAATTGATTCATTAGTCAAACCGGCCGTTTGTGCCGTCAGCAGAGTTTCATTCGGGTAGATGCGGCGGTTTGGTTTACGCGAGGTAATAGGAATGACGTTAACAACCGGCAAGGCCTGATTCAACGGTGTTTGACTAACGATGAGCACCGGACGGGTTTTGCCTTGTTCGGAACCAACAACCGGATCGAGATCAGCCAGCCAGACGCTCCAACGTCCGAATTTCATCTATTCACCTCATCAAAATCGGCATACCGAAACTCTTCGCGAATCTCTTCGAGATCGGCTACGAACAACGGGTCGGACATTGCTTCCTCCATAAGGGCCAGCTTTTCGTCATTGGTCGAAACAGCGGAAAACAGAATGATGACCTCTGCCGTCTGATTGGGCGCGGCATTTCTGGGCAGCTTTATCACCAGTTCTCGGTTGGCGGAAACGGTTACATTTTGTTTGACAACTTCCATAAATTACTGGTTCGGGAGCTTCCAAGCGAGTATAACATGCCTGGTACATCTACCCTGACACTTCCGTTTCCTGCTTGGAGAGACACGGGTTAAGGCGACAGGCGGCTGATCTTCCACTCGCCATCGACCAACTCATAGAGAATACGGTCGTGCAGGCGGCTCGGGCGGCCTTGCCAGAATTCGATCTGGTCAGGCACGACGCGGTAGCCGCCCCAGTGCGGGGGCCTCGGGACATTTCCGCCTGCATATTTTACGAGCAGTTTTGCTGCCCTGGCCGCTAAGACCATTTTTGAATCAATTTCCTCACTTTGATCTGAGGCCCAGGCTCCGACGCGGCTTGTGAATGGACGGGTTTTGAAATACGCGTCCGATTCCTCCGCCGACACCTTGTCGGCATGTCCGCTGATTCTCACCTGCCGCTCCAATTCCTGCCAGAAGAAATTAATTGCGGCGTACGGATTGTCGGCCAAGTGGCGGCCTTTTTGGCTGTTGTAATTGGTAAAGAAGACAAAACCGTCGTGATCGAAGCCCTTGAGCAGCACCATCCGCGATGACGGCCGGCCCTCAGCGTCGGCCGTGGAGAGACACATCGCTGTAGGTTCGGTCAGTTCCGCGGCGATAGCCTCGTCCATCCATAGACCGAATTGAACGATCGGATCCGCGGCCACGTGATCTTTGGAAAGTTCCTCACGCGAATATTCCCGCCTGATTTTTGCGAGGTCCTTGTTTCCCATCTTCGTCAGATCATGTGTACCAAAAGCCCGTCCTTGAGTTTCGGCTCGAACCAAGTCGATTTCGGAGGCATCGTACCGCCGATGTCGGAAATTGCCAGCATATCGTCCATTGTCGTCGGATACAGCGAGAATGCGATACATGCGTGGCCCTCATCGACGAGGCGTTCGAGCTCGTCCGTACCGCGTTTACCGCCGACAAATTCGAGCCGGGTGTCCGTTCGCGGATCGTGAATACCGAGTACGGGTTCGAGAAGATAATCCTGAAGAATGCTTGCGTCGAGACCCTCGATCAGGCCGAGATCGCCGCCGCCATTGCGATTAAAACGGAGCTTGTACCACTGTCCTGCAGTGTACATGCAGAATTCACCCGGCGTGTGCGGCACCTTTTCAATCGTTTCGACAACAATAAAGTTCTGACGGATTCTTTCGAACAGGTCTTCGTTATCGCAGCCGTTCAGGCTCCTGACCACCCGGTTGTATGGAAGTATCTGCAGATCTTCCGACGGAAAGAGCCCCGCGAGGACGAAATTATAATCTTCCGTGCCGTCATGATCCGGATTTTGTGCTCTTAGGCTTTCGCGAGCAAGCTTCGCACTCTCGGCACGGTGATGGCCGTCGGCGATATACAGGGCCGGCACCTTTGAGAAAGCCTTGATCCAGGGGCCGGTGTTGGTCACCCGCCAGACCCGCTGATGGATCCCGTCGAGGCATATAAAATCGTAGATGGGCTCTTCCTCGACAGCCGCGGCGATCAGAAAGCGAATGTCGTCTGTATTTCGAAACGTAAGAAAAATCAGCCCGGTCTGGGCACCTACGGCCAGCAGATGCTCGGTACGGTCGGCCACTTTGTCTGGCCGAACGTCCTCGTGCTTTTTTATCTGGTCCTGCTCGTATTCATCGATCGAGCAGCAGGCGACGACGCCCGTTTGAGCACCGGTGTCGGAGGCAAGCTGGTAAACGTATATCGCGTCGTCCGGGTCGACGTAGTAGACGTTGTCGGAAATCAGCTTTTCGAGATTTTGGCGGGCGCGGGCGAAAATGTCATGATCCGACGGATCGCTGCCCGGCGCAAATTCCGCCTCGGCACGTGTTACGCGAAGAAAGCTTAGCGGATTTTCCGCAACAAAGGCGCGTGCCTCGGGGCCGTAAACGACATCGTACGGCACGCAAGAGGTTTGTTCCGCTTTGTCCGGCATCGGGCGCAAAGCTTTAAAAGGCTTGATTATTGCCACTTAATTCTCCGAGATCAATGTTAAGGCGACGGTGTCGGCGTATAATTTAGCTGCACTTTCGGCGGTGTCGGGGTAAACGACGGCTGTACGGTGCTATCAAACTCCGGCGGCAGGCTGTTGTCGAATTGCGGCGGCTGCACATTCGGGTCAAATTGCGGTTGCACGTTGCTGTTGATCATTTCGTCCAGACGACGGTTGTTTTCGTCCATGTCCCTGAGCATCTGATCGGCAAAGCCCTGCTTGTCTATCTTCCACACGCCCCTCTCGAGTACGAACGGGACCGTTTCCCACGTACCGTATGCCGATTTTACCTGCAGCGTCGCGCGCTCGCCCTCGATCTTTTCGTCGCGATACTCGACCGTGGTCTGCCCCTCGCTGAATAGTGTTTCCCGCTTGACGATATCGTCGACCGTCACGCCCTGTGATTTGGCTTCCTGCTCGTGCATCTTCATGGTTGCGTCAGAGAGCAGCACCTTCAT
>JBGSXN010000012.1:0-20510 GCA_041751355.1 Pyrinomonadaceae bacterium | reverse complement strand
TATACCGCTCGATTGAGTTTCCATCTGCTGCCGAATTTCAGCTATCTTCTCTTCCGAAGCGCCTAATTCCTTCAAGCGACTAAAGGCCTCTTCGCGTTGACGGTTACTTTCGGCTTCCTGGTTACGCTGAAATTCTACCCTTTCCTCGTCGGACATAGCTTTGTAAGCTTCAATCAACTTTCTCGCGTCTTCCGAAAGTTCGCCCGGTTTAAGGGCGTGAGGCGGGGGCTTTAACTTAGCTGGAACAAGAAACACAGTCTTAAGGGCGGGGCACTTTCCCGCAGCCTCGAAACCAACCGGAGTCGGCTGCGTCTGCTTGCCTCTTCGCGTGAAATTGGGGCACGTGAATAAGGCTTTCGCACGGACCGCATTCATTCGGCTAGCAATGGCCTCAGTACCATACCCACTGAAGACCGGAACAGCGATACCTCCGATCCTATTTATTGCCAGCAATGCGATAACGGTTTCCGGCATCATCGGCATATGTATGCCAATTGCATCGGCCTTGCCCAGTCCGCGAGCTCGCATTCCCTCAGCGCATTTTGTAACCTCGCCAAGAAGCTGGGCATAAGAAAGCGTGGTGTCCAAGCCGTCTTCCCCTTCCCAAATCACCGCCGGCTGGTCTTTCATCTCGTCCGCCTGCCAGCGGTCGAGGCACATTTCGGTGATGTTGAGACCCGCTGTCGGAACGCGGACACTCTTGTCCGCATCTTGCGGCGGGAAAGGAGCTTGAGGGGCATCGCTTACGTCCCGGAGAGATCCTTCCGGGTTAAGGAAGCGGAAAGGAGTGTCCGCGTTCCGGCCGAACCATGCGGGGAATTCGATTCCGTTGGAGGTGTCGAGCAAGCTCTCGTATGGCGGGTCGAATTTGATATCGAGGAATTTCAGGACCTCTTCGGTGAATCTTTCGACATCGCGGATCGAGAATTCATACAGCTCATCCCATGTCGAGACGCCGACTTGGCGCATGAATTTTGTGAGCTGCGCGCGCTCGATCACCTCGGGTGAGGGCGTCCAGGCGATGGGTTGGTCTTCGAGGAGGTTTGTATCGTGCATTTCTAAAAGGCATTTTACCGCAGAGGGAGTGATTTTACCGCAGAGCCGCTGAGACGCAGAGAAATTATGATGCCGCTCCTTTGCGTCTTCGCGTCTTTGCGGTAAAACATATCGATATGAGCGAAGCGGCGATTGAACTGCCCAAAGTGCTTTTTGCAGGAAAGACCGCGATAGTTACCGGAGCTTCTCGGGGCGTCGGGCGGGCGACCGCTTTGAGGCTGGCCGAGGGCGGGGCGAATGTTGTCGTTAATTATCTGAGCAATCATAAGGAAGCGGACGAAACGGTAGAACAGTGTAAAGCGAAGGGCGTTGAGGCATTTGCCGTGGCTGCGGATGTTTCGGAATTTGCAGGAGCCCACGAGATCGCGAAACAGACTGTGGAAAGGTTCGGGCGTATAGATTACCTCGTCTGCAACGCCGGTATCTGGGATGGGGCGGCGATAGAAGATATGTCTGAAGAGGTCTGGAACAAGGTGATAAACACCAACCTCAAATCTGCATGGGCGATGACAAAGGCTTGCGTTCCAGCGATGAAAAAACGGGCTTCCGCAGCGATCGTCCTTGTGTCATCTACCGCTGGGCAAAGGGGCGAGGCTAACTATTCTAATTACGCGGCCTCAAAGGGCGGCCAAATATCATTCACCAAGGCGCTTGCCACCGAGCTGTGCCCCAAAATTCGCGTTAACGCTGTGGCTCCAGGGTGGATCGAGACAGCCATGGTACGCCCGGTTTTCGAGGACAAGGCCTACGAACAAAAGGTTATCGATTCTATCCCGCTTAAGCGGATCGCGACGACGGATGATATCGCATTGTCGATATGCTTCCTGCTCTCTGACTGGTCACGGCATATCACCGGCGAGATATTGAACATCAATGGCGGCGCGGTCTTGTGCGGTTAAGGACCTGTCCGAATAGACGGCAGACGTTAAATAATAGCTAATAGCTAATAGCTCGTAGCTAATAGCTGACAGCTAGCCTTTCTCAATATTCTTACGAACAATTGTATTGCAAACAGATTGTGACGCCTGGCACAAACTTTCGCCAGAAACTGTGATAAGAAAAGATGCGTTCTACGCACACGCACACCTTTTATGCGTACTTGCGATCTCGCGACCTTTCAAAGCCATTTTGCGGCCCGCCCGACAAGTTCTTCGTATGTCGAGAACATGGTCGGTAACACGCCACTACTTGCCATTCATTTCCACTTTGATGGGCAGCGGCGGACGATATTTGCCAAGGCCGAGCATCTTAATCTTACCGGCAGCATCAAGGACCGGATGGCGCTGCACATACTGACATTTGCTTATAGGGACGGAGCGATTCGCAAAGGCGATATTATCGCCGAGGCAACGAGCGGCAATACGGGTATTTCATTTGCCGCGATCGGCAATGCATTCGGCAATCCGGTGCACGTTTTTATGCCCGAATGGATGAGCCATGAGCGGATATCGCTGATGAAAAGCTACGGTGCGGAGGTGACGCTCGTAAGCCACGACGATGGCGGGTTCCTGGGCAGTATCGAGATGGCCGATGCGTTCAGATATGAGCACGGGCGTGTTTTTTTACCGCATCAGTTTTCGAATCTGTGTAACCCCGAGGCCCATTATTTAACCACCGGACCTGAGATCTGGTCGCAGCTCGATTCGGTCGGCTTTGAGCCGGATGCGTTTGTTGCCGGCGTCGGCACGGGCGGAACGATAATGGGAATGGCCGCGTACCTGCGGGAAAAAAATCCAGATATCAAGCTATATCCGCTTCAGCCCGCCGAATCTCCAACCCTCACAACCGGTCGCAAGGACGGTAGTCACCGCATTCAGGGTATTTCTGACGAATTTATTCCCGCCATCTGCGACCTGACTAAGCTAGACGAAGTGATCAGCGTTTCGGACGGCGATTCGATATTGATGGCCCAGATGCTCGCATCGAAACTGGGACTCGCTGTCGGAATATCGTCCGGAGCCAATTTTCTCGGAGCAGTGATCGCCATGGAAAAGCTAGGTGAAGATGCCATCGTTGCCACCGTTTTCTCGGACGATAACAAGAAGTATCTTAGTACCGACCTCGTAAGGGAAGAGCCCATAAAGCCGGAATACATGTCTCCGCATATCGAGCTTTTCGGTTATCAGACGATCTCCCGCCTCGGTGCCGGGTCGCCAGTTCAGGTTTGACCAATTTCCAACACAGTAAAGCCAATTCTTCCATTCTGTCGTAAAATAAAAATTCCGGCATAGTCGTGTAGAGTTGAACCAATTGAACAGTCAGGCCCCAACGGTGATGAAATTCGGCGGTACGTCGGTCGGCGATGTCGCTGCGTTCGAGCGCGTTTTAAACGTGGTTACGACGCAAATAGTGAAGAAGCCGGTGATCGTCACATCGGCGATGACGAAGGTGACCGACGCATTGCTGGCGGCATTTGACATAGCAAAGAAGGGCGATGCAGCAACTGCCTTTAGATCGCTGGAACCTCATTTCGAACGTCATCTTGTGATCACCGAACAATTTCTTCCGCCGAGCGGCGGAAATCCTTTTCTGACTGAGTACAACTACGCGAGAGAAGAACTTGAGGACCTGTTGACGCGGGCACAACGACGCTCATTACCTCTGCAGATGCTGCGCGATGCTGTGGTTTCATACGGCGAACAGCTTTCGTCGCGGCTGCTGACCGAGATTTTGAGGGCAAAGGGGATCAATGCGAGGCACGTCGACGCCCGGCGGCTGATCGTGACCGATGACGAATACGGTGCGGCACAGCCTATCTGGGAAGAAACTGAAAAACTCATCCGAATCGAGCTTGAGCCGTTGATCGCTGCCGGTGACGTGCCAGTCATGGGCGGGTTTATCGCAGCAAACCGGGCAGGCGAGACGACGACACTCGGCCGCGGGGGTTCGGATTATTCCGCAGCGATCGTCGCCGCGGCGCTACAGGCTGCCGAACTGCAAATTTGGACCGACGTGACGGGGGTGATGACATGCGATCCGCGTATCTGCGGTGACGCACGGACCATTCCGATCCTGTCCTATGAGGAGGCGGCCGAGCTCGCCTATTTCGGGGCCAAAGTGCTGCATCCGAAAACCATTAAACCTGCTGTCGACTACTCGATACCGGTGCGCGTGTGCAACACCTTCGAGCCGGCCGCGACCGGAACGATGGTTTTGCCTGACTCGGCCGAGGCCCCAAACAAGATAAAATCCATTGCTCATAAAAAGAACATTACGATCCTCCGGATAACTTCCGCGCGAATGCTCGGAAGCTACGGGTTTATGAGCGCGCTCTTCCAGGTATTCGAGCGGTACCGGACTGTTATCGATGTGATCTCGACCTCGGAAGTTTCAGTTGCGCTGACGCTGGACGATGCGGCCGAATTAGATAAGATCGTCGTCGACCTAGGCCGTCTTGGCGACGTCGAGGCCGAACCGGGCTATGCGGTCATCTGCGTTGTCGGCGAAGGCCTGCGGGCAAGTACCGGGCTGGCTTCAAAGATCTTTTCGACGATCGACGATATCAATATCGCGCTAGTATCCCATGGTGCCTCGGCGGTGAATCTCACATTCGTCGTAAAGGAAGACGATGTACCCGCCGTTATAAAGAAACTCCATTCTAATTTCTTTTAACTTGGTTGGGCCCCTGAAATACGTTGCCGCGGCAGCCTGCAGGGGCGATCCGCTCTGTGACATCGCCGCGGCCCCGATCGCACCTACGGCCACCATTGCCACGGCCATATAAAGAACGACCGAAACAAAGATCGTGATGATCACTGCTCCCGGACTGGTCGTTTTCGGCTCGTGGACCTCTTCGCCGAGGGTGGCTATGCGGGCGTATCCCGTGTAAGCAAAACACAGAAGGGCAGCGGATTCAGCGATCCCAAAAAAACCGTTTGGAGCAAAAGGTTCGAGATTCGAGATCTCGAAGGAGGGGATTCCCGACAGGACGAAAAAGATCAGTGAAAGTAACGTTAGCGGTCGCGACTGGAGCTTGTGTTGAGGTGATCGGTACTAGAAGAGCCACATTTTCCTCGTTATGTGCAAGTCTCGGGTTTCCTAAAGCCGCCGGATAAAAGAAGTGTATCGCCGTACGATACTGGCCGCAAATTTCCTTTCACGGCCCGGCAGCAGGCACTATGTAATAATTTTGCGTAAAACTATTTACCGGAGGTTGAAATGGAGTCGCACCCGAAAAATGAGATAACCGAAGAAATAAGATCGGAACGTGCCCAGATCGTGGAGCAGCTGGACGATTGGCTTGAGATGCCGATGCTCGTGCTGAGCGTAATCTGGCTGGTCCTACTCGTTGTAGAAATGATCCGCGGGATCAGTCCTTTTCTTGAGACCGTCAGTAACGTCATCTGGATCATATTCGGGGTGGATTACGCGATCAAGTTTCTGCTTGCACCCGATAAATGGGATTACATTAAGAAGAGCTGGGTAGCGTTACTCGCTCTCGGACTACCGGCGTTGAGGATCTTCAGAGCGTTTCGGGCGTTTCGGCTGCTGCGGGCGGCAAGGACGGCGCGAGGGCTGAGGCTGGTCCGGTTACTGACATCGCTCAACCGCGGGATGCGGTCGCTGGGGGCAGCCTTTAGCCGCCGAGGCGTAGGCTATGTACTGATGCTGTCCCTACTTGTCCTGTTTGGCGGAGCGGCTGGAATGTACAGCTTTGAAAATGAGGTCGACGGCGGGTTTCGAACCTATGCCGATGCTCTGTGGTGGACGGCTATGCTGTTGACCTCGATAGGCTCAAATTATTTTCCTGTGACTGCCGAAGGAAGGATGCTTTGCCTTATACTTGCTGTTTACGGATTTGCGGTTTTTGGTTATATGACGGCCACGCTGGCCACGTTCTTCATCCAGAGGGATACTGAAACTGCACCCGAGCGTGGCGAGCCGTGTATCGCCGACCTCCAAAACGAGCTTCAGAAAGTAAGTGCGGACCTTCGGCGAGTGCTGGCCGAACGGGAAACTGAGAATGGAACTATTTGAGCTAACCAAGGGATTGATGAGCATCCCCTCGGTCTCGGGCGAGGAGGAGGCAGTCGGCTTCTGGCTGCGTGACTATCTTGGATCGCTCGGTTGGACTGTTGAACTGCAGCCGGTATCTGAGAACCAGAACAACGTCATAGCCTATCTGAACGAAACACCTCGTGTATGGCTCTCGACCCACATGGACACGGTGCCGCCGTTTATTGCGCCGACGGAGGACGATGAAAAGATCTACGGCCGCGGTGCATGCGACGCGAAGGGCATAATAGCCGCTCAGATCACCGCCGCCGAGCAGCTGCGAGCCGAGGGAGTCGACGACATCGGGCTCCTCTACACTGTCGAGGAAGAACGGGCCTCGACCGGGGCAAAGGCTGCAAATCTGCATCCCATTGCGGCGAAGTGCGAGTTCATGATCAACGGCGAGCCTACTGACAACGACCTTGCGATCGGTTCAAAAGGCACCTTTCGGCTAAGTATCAAAACCGCCGGGAAAGCGGCCCACTCGGCGTATCCGGAAGAAGGCGATTCTGCGATCGAAACGCTTTTGAATATTCTTGATGACATTCGGCAGACTCGCTTTCCGAATGACGAGTTTTTTGGAGAAACGACTGTAAATATCGGCACGATCAGCGGCGGGCTCGCTCTCAATATCATTCCCCCGAAGGCAGAAGCGGGCTTGGCGATCCGGCTCACGACAAAACGGGAACCTATCGAAGAAGCGATCAAAAACATCGTTCGCGGCCGAGCGGAGATCGAGGTATTGTCGTGCAGCGAGCCTGTGAAGCTGCATGCCGTGAATGGCTTTGAGCAAAAAGTCGTGAGGTTCACTACAGACATTCCGCATATGCCAAACTGGGGCAAGCCCTTGCTTATCGGGCCGGGGTCGATCCTTGTCGCCCATACAAAGGATGAATTTGTGTTGAAGAGAGATCTTGAGACTGCGACGCAGCTTTATTTTGGGCTCGTTCACAAACTGCTTTTAGAAAAAGGGCGTAAGCCGTGACAGGCCACGCCCAGTTTCATAACCAGAACGAATAGTTCTTTCTTACGGCGACCCGGAGCAAACCACACTCGCATGCCGTGCGACCTGCCGCCAGCGACCATTTTCCTTCAACCAAACATGCGTATATCGTCGACGTACGGTTTGACCAGCCATTGGAGCATCGCCGATCGGCTTGACCGTTTCACGGCCCATAGTGATCACCGTATCGCCGTGGATAACAATGGCCTCGATCTCACTTTCAAAGGATGAGTAACGAATGAAGCCCTCACGCAGACGCTGCAGCATCTCTTCTTTTTTTGTTACGCGGTTTACGGGGGCGTTGATCGTATAATCCGGCAAAAAAAGATCGTTGAGAAATTTTTCATCGCTTTTAAGCACGGCCTTTACCTGAGCCCGCTCGAGCATACGAATTTCGGCGGTGATCGATTCGTGAGACGTTCTATTTTGCGAAAATGCAACGCCGACCAGCATAAAGGATACGAAAATCGTGATTAAAGTTTTCATTGTTTGTCTCCCAAGTTCTCGCTAATGATGAGCTAGAATCCGAACCGAGTTCCAACGGCGTCGGAACATCCCTGTGCTACCTGCACTCCGTTCATTAGAAAGATCTGTGCAATACCAGCCGAAGTATAGGTATCCCCGCCACGGTCCAGTTCGATATCGTGCGTGATTATCGAGTAGCCTACAGGAGCTCCCGTCGGACTGAAGCTAAAGGTTTTGAAGGTAAACTCGTACTCATGGCCCCTGACATGACGCCAAACGCCGTGCTCTGGGGTTCGATTCGCCTGGGGTATTCCTGAGGTTGAACCGATCGATGTGCCTCCGTGATTAAAACTTGCGATCGATGCAAATGTGTTCAATGCTGCACCTGTGTCGCAATCTCTGATGGTTACGACGGCGTCCCACGTACCGACGAGTTTGCCGCCTTTGCCGGCTTGCCCGAATAAGGTTCCGGTGGCCACTGCCGCCATCACAGCCAGCATCACGGTTCTGATCAGTAGATTCATTTTTATATTTTTCATTTCTTCCTCTCTTGATTTAGATTTCAACCGAAATATTGGTGCCTCGGTTGATGTATGAAATAATCTCGCCAATGTCGTGTGAAAATCGTTAGAATCGGTGTGAAAGTTTGTGAAAATTTGTTTTGAAGCATGGTGAATAGCGGCGCGGAAGAAATTTACGAGTTCGAAGAATTCCGTCTTGATGCCGGCAAACGGCTGCTTTTACAGGACGATGGCGAACCCGTACCGCTTATGCCTAAGGCTTTCGAGATACTGCTTTACCTGGTAAAGAAGGCTGGAACAGTTGTAGAAAAAGACGAGCTGATGGAGGCCGTGTGGCCCGACACCTCTGTCGAGGAAAATAATCTCACACAAAATATATCCTCGCTTCGCCGTGTACTTGGCGAAAAACATCGGGAAAATCGATTTATTGCGACAGTGCCGGGCCGAGGATACAAGTTCGTAGCGGACGTCAGTAAAGTAGCTTCCGTCGAGACTGCCGGGTCGGGGACAAATGGGCCATTGGCTCAAAAACCAGGCAAGAAACTTTGGATCCTCGGGATAGCGGTGGCATCGATGGTGATCGCGGCTGCAGCCTTTTACCTTTATTACGAGAATTCCAAAACGCAGCCAGGGCGTTTGGGCAAGTCACTTGCTGTATTACCCTTCAAACCCGTTACCATCGACAATCGGGATGAGGCCCTGGAGATGGGAATGGCCGACACACTGATCACGAAATTGAGCGGGAACGAGGAGCTTACTGTGAGGCCGCTTGCCGCCGTCCGGAGGTTTTCTTCGCCTGAGCAAGATCCCGCCGAGGCTGGACGACAGTTAGGCGTCGAGAGCGTGTTGGACGGCGGTGTTCAGATCTCGGGCGGGCGTGTGCGAGTTTCGGCAAAGCTGATCCGAAGCGTGGACGGAAGGCAGTTGTGGGCCGAAAGTTTTGATGAGCCTCTGGGCGACATCTTTAGCGTGCAGGACTCAATATCTCAACGGGTGGCGGCCGCACTTCGGATCTCGCTTGCCACCCTTGCCAATCGATCTTTTACAAATAACGTCGAGGCCTATCAACTTTTTCTAAGAGGCAGGCTTCACGCCTCCCGCCTGATCTTGCCCGAGCTGCAGAAAGGGATATCATCCTACGAGCAGGCGATCGCGGTCGATCCAACCTATGCACTTGCCTATGCCGAATTGTCGAATGCTTATCGGGCGATGGTTTTGACAAACGACGCCCCTCCGCTTCAGATCATGCCAAAGGCTTTGGCCGCGGCAACGAAGGCGGTGGAATTGGATAAAGAACTGCCCGATGCATGGACTTCGCTCGGAAGCAGCGAATTCTGGTATCGATGGGATTGGGACATGGCAGAAAAGCACTTTGTTAAGGCGATAGATATCGATCCCTCCAGTGCTTCGGCACACGCGTTTTATGCTCACCTGCTCTCAAATATCGGAAGACATGATGAAGCAATCGCGAAGATTCGGCGAGCTCGCGAGTTGGATCCGCTCAACTTTTTCGCCAATATTCTTGAAGGACAGATTCTTTGTCTCGCGGGCCGCGATGACGAATCACTCCAGATCTTGCGGTCGGCAGTTAACGTTAACCCGGATTTCTGGCTCGGTCATCTGTTTATCGCTCGCACATATATGAACAAGGGAATGTGGCCTGAAGCGATAGCGGCTGCAAACAAGGCAAGAGAAATAACCGGTGGTAACGCGGAAGCAACCGGTACAGTCGGATATGCACTTGGCAGATCCGGCGATCTCGCGGGTGCAGGAAAGATCCTTTCCGAACTCGAAGATTTGAAAAATCCCCGATATATTCCCGCATATGCAGTTGCGCAAGTATATCTGGGTATGGGCGATCGAGAGAAGGCGCTGGAGCATTTGGAAAAGGCGTATGAAGCAAAGGAGACTCTAATGGTCTTCCTGGACGTGGAGCCCAGATGGAATGAGCTTCGATCAGAGCCCAGGTTTAAGGCTCTGATCAGCCGGATGGGATTTGAGTAAAGATGCGGTGATCATATGAATATTGCATTGATCGGATACGGTTCGATGGGACGGATGGTCGAATCCAAGGCGCTCGTGCGGGGGCACTCGATCGTTACGATCGTTAACGAACACCACTCGGGCCTGGACGCATCCCATCTTGCCGAATCGCTGAGAGCGGCGGATGTCGCGATCGATTTCTCGGCGGCGGCGGCAGTTCTGCGCAACGTCGAAGCTTGTATGGCGGCAGATCTTCCTTTGGTCGAGGGGACGACGGGTTGGCACGGGCAAATGGACGACGTCCGGGAACTTGTAACCTCGAGCGAAGGATCATTTGTTTTTGGAGCTAATTTCTCGATCGGGGTGAATTTGTTTTACCGGATCGTGGATCACGCGACGGCACTCATGGCCAAATTCCCCGAGTATGAAGCCTTCATAGAAGAGCAGCACCATGCGCAAAAAAAGGACGCCCCCAGCGGTACGGCCCTAAAGATAAAGGAGATCGTTTCCGCACACATCGAAGGCGATATCCCCGTAGCGTCTACCCGGGCCGGGCATATTCCGGGAACTCATCGGGTTGGATTTGACGGCCCTGTCGAGCAGATTATGATCGAGCATGTCGCCAGATCACGCGAATGCTTCGCGGTTGGAGCACTGATGGCTGCGGAGTGGCTCGCAGAAAGAAAGGGATTTTACGAATTCACCGAGGTAATGGACGAGATCCTGGGAAGGGAAGGAGAATAGTTATGGGAAACGTCAGACGTATTAGAGAAGTGGAACTGGAGGCTGCGGCCCACGCGCTGTCTAAAGCATTTTTTGCAGACCCACTGCAAAATTTTGCCTTCCCCGATGATGTTGATCGTGCAGCAAAATCGCCGGCGCACTTTAGGGCTGCACTGCAGTACGGGTATCAGTTCGGCGAGGTCTATACAGATGATGGTTGCCCCGGGGCTTCGATCTGGTTGAAGCCTGGCGAGACCGAGATCACTCCGGAGCGGGCCGAGCAAGCCGGACTGACGTCGTTGCCGGAGAAAATGGGCGAGGAGGCATTCTCGCGGTTTTTTACTGCATTAGAATATGCGGAAGAGATCCACAAAGCAGATGTTCCTGAGCCCCATTGGTACACGATGGTCGTAGGCGTGGACCCTGCCCGGCAAGGAGAGGGTTATGGGCGAGCACTGCTTCAGCCGATCTTTGAGCGGTCCAAATCTGATGGTGTGCCGATCTATCTCGAAACGGCCCAACCTAAAAACGTGACATTCTATGAAAATCTCGGGTTTCGCCTGTTGCGCCACGTGATCGAGCCTTTCAGCGGCGTCCCGATGTGGACCTTTCGCCGCGACGCCTAAATTTTGCCTGTTCCGGCAAAAGCTCTACAATCGAGGTGGTAACGCGATATGACGATGAGGCTTGAATGGCTGCGTGGATGCGCAACCGCGCTAGTGACGCCCTTTAAAAAAGACGGGTCGGTCGATGAGGAATGTTTTACTTCATTGGTTGAACGTCAGATAAAAGGCGGCGTCAAGCTGCTTGTTCCGTGTGGAACCACGGGCGAGAGCGTCACAATGAGCGAAGCCGAAAGGCTGAATGTCATCAGTCTTACGGTGGCGGCCGCTAAAGGCAAGAAAGCACACGTCATCGCGGGAACCGGCAGCAATAACACCGCGGCGACCATCGACTTCACCAGAAAAGCACGTGAAGCGGGCGCTGATGCCGCATTGATAGTCGCGCCGTACTATAACAAACCGACTCAGGAAGGGATGATCGCCCACTTTGGCGAGATTGCTAAATCGGTCAAGCGGTTTCCTATCATGCTCTATAATGTTCCTTCGCGAACATCGTCGAACATATCCGCGGAAACAACGATTCACCTGGCAGAAAAATTCGACAACATCGTTGCGACAAAGGAAGCCTCGGGCGACCTTTCGCAGGTCATGCAGATCCTGGCGCGACGACCGAAGAATTTCCGGGTCTTTTCAGGCGACGATGCCTCGACGCTGCCGCTGATATCACTTGGCGCAGATGGCCTTGTTTCCGTTTGTGCTAACGAGATGCCCAAGGAAACGGCGAAAATGGTCGAATATGCTATGAATGGCTCGTTTCATTTTGCACGTCGGATCCATTACAAGCTCTTACCGTTGATGGAGGCCAATTTTATCGAATCGTCACCGGCGCCGTGCAAGTTCATTATGAAAGAAATGGGCCTGTTGGAAGAGAATCTAAGGCTTCCGCTTGTGCCGGTTACCGCTAAGGCTCGGGCGAAGTTAACGACTATAATGAAAGAACTTGGAATTTGACGGCAGGCTGCGCGCGGCAGGAGGGGAAATCGACGCGTATCGAATCAGTCACAGATGAGCTTAAAGACAAACATTGAGAGCCTGGCTGCGAAAAACGATTTCTCGGCGGATGACCGCGAGGTATTCGAGGAGTTTAAATCTGCCCTCCGCCGCGGTGAGATCCGCTCGGCTGAAAAAGACACTGAAGGCAATTGGCATGCGAACGCCTGGGTCAAGCAGGGCATACTCCTCGGTTTTAAAATGGGAAGGATGGTCGAGGCCTCTCGCGAATGCGAGACGTTTCAGTTCTTCGATAAGGACACGTACCCTCTGAGGCCTATGTCGCTGGACGACGGGATTCGCATCGTTCCCGGCGGCTCAACGATACGCGACGGCTGTTTTGTGGCTAAAAACGTGGTGCTTATGCCGCCTTGTTATGTGAATGTCGGAGCATACGTGGACGAGGGGACAATGATCGATTCGCATGCGCTGGTTGGATCATGTGCTCAGATAGGAAAGCGAGTACATCTTTCGGCAGCGGCCCAGATCGGCGGGGTTTTGGAACCGGTCGGAGCGGTGCCGGTGATAATCGAAGACGATGTTCTTGTCGGCGGCAATACGGGCGTGTACGAGGGGACTATAGTTCGGGAACGCGCCGTTTTGGCCTCCGGAGTTATTCTCACGCGGTCAACTCCGCTCTTCGATTTACCGAATGAACGCATTATAAAATCAGACGGCGAACGCCCGCTAGAGGTGCCCGCCGGCGCCGTAGTTGTCCAGGGCTCTCGGGCCGTATCTAAAGGTTTTGGACGGGAAAATGGGCTTTCGCTATATGCTCCGATAATCGTAAAATATCGTGATGAGAAAACTGACGCATCCGCAAAGCTTGAGGATTATTTACGGTAAACTGACAGGCTGATGTTGAGTTATACTTTTTATTGGTACATATGAGTTCAACAATAGAAGTGACACAGGAAGAACTGCGAACGCTTGTCGATGATCTAGTCGAAGAAAAGCTGATCGCAATGTTTGGCGATCCTGAAGACGAGTTAGAAATACGAGACGACTTGAAAGAGAGATTGCTTCGACAGAGAAAGGAGATGCAGGACGGGAAGAACAGTCACTCGTTTGAAGATGTGATGGCAAAACTCGGGTTGGAATAGTAATGTATACGATTCGGTTTTCGGGCGGGGCACTGCGTGACCTGGAACGTGTGGATAAGAAAACCGCAGAACGGATCATGTCGAAAATACATTGGATTGCAAATAATACAGATGCTACAGATCTGAAGAATTTGCGAGGCGAACTGGCTGGTTTTTGCAAACTGCGGGTCGGTAACTTCCGCGTAATATTTGAATTGATTTCCGAAAAGCAAACTTTAAACGTCCACTCTATAGGTCATCGGAGCCGAGTTTATAAAGGCCGAGGTTGAACGATCCTGCACTATCCCAGGAATCCATGGCGATGCTTCGCCCGCGAATCTAGCACTAAATGCCGCCGATCGAGGTCATTATCAACGCCGCAGGCGGCAGTTTTGTCGAGGACGAGACATACGAGTCGATAGCCGCGGCTTTCTCTGCCAAGGCGATCGATGTAAATATCCATATGGCGCAGGGCGGTGACGAAATAGCCGATCTGGCAAAAAAAGCCGCCTCGGGCGACGCTCGGATCATCGTCGGCTGCGGGGGTGACGGTACGATCGCCCTTATCGCGGGGATCTGCTCCGCGACCGGTAAAACGCTCGGCATTATTCCGCTGGGAACGCTTAACCATTTCTCAAAAGACCTCGATATTCCACAAGATATCGACGGAGCCGTTGCACTTATTGCCGAGGGATCTGAGCGACGGGTCGACCTCGGCGAGGTCAACGGGCGAACATTCATAAACAATTCCAGCATCGGACTTTATCCGCAGATCGTGCTGCACCGAGAGGCTCAGCAGCAGAGACTCGGTAGGGGGAAATGGTCAGCCGCGGCGCTCGCTGCTTTGCGTGTGTTCCGGCGAAGCCCGTTTCTCAAGGTTAAATTCGAACTCGATGGCGTCGCGTTTGTACGGCGGGTACCATTTGTTTTCATCGGGAACAATGTATATGAAATGGACCTTTATAACATCGGTTCCAGAAAACGGCTGGATAGCGGGAAGCTAAGCGTGTATTTCTTACATCGCACCGGACGCCTGGGCGTACTCGAACTACTGTTTCGTACTCTTATCGGCCGGCTTAGACAGTGGCGTGATTTTGAGGCGGTGGAGACGGACGAGTTAACCATAGATACGCGAAAGAGTAAGATGATCGTGGCATGCGACGGCGAAGTCGAAGTGATAGAAACACCGTTAAATTATAAGATCCTGCCCGGGGCCCTCTCTGTGATCGTGCCCAAGGAGACTGCATCGGATGCGTAGGATCATCCATTTATCCGATATCCATTTCGGACGCGAAGACCCGGCGGTGGCCGCTCTGGCGGTTGAAAAGATCAATGAGCTGGCCCCCAATGTCGTTGTGGTATCGGGCGATCTGACCCAGCGGGCCCGCACTCGAGAATTTATAGCGGCAAAGCGGTTTCTCGACCAATTACCTTCACCGCAGATCGTCGTTCCCGGCAATCACGATGTGCCGCTATATAATGTCTTTGACCGGTTTTTCCGTAGCCTCGACAAGTTTCAGCGGCATATCACCGCCGATCTGACTCCGACGTTTGTCGACGAAGAACTGGCCATCGTCGGTGTAAACACGGCTCGCTCATTCGTGGTCAAGGGCGGCCGTATAAATCATGAACAAATCGAGTTTATTCGTTCGAAACTGTGCGTTCTCGATGATCGGGTTTTAAAGGTCGTTGTGACCCATCATCCGTTCGACCTGCCGGAGAACAGCCACCATACCGAGGTCGTCGGACGGGCCCAAACGGCAATGCCCCTGATCGCCGAATGCGGCGGAAACGTATTTATGGCCGGCCATCTGCATGTTGCCCATATCGAGACCACCGCAAAAAGATACAAACTCGAAAACGGCCAGATCGCCCTCGTTATCCAGGCCGGTACGGCGACGTCCGCAAGGGTAAGGGGCGAATTGCAGTCTTTTAACGTCGTAGATTTTGAATACCCTATTTTACGGATCGAGCGTTTCGACTGCCGAGACCTCGTCACCGGTTTTGTTCCTGCCGGCGTACGAAATTACAGGCAGATCAGTCTCGGGTGGGAACCGAGCGACGACGCGTAGTTTAAGCTGGGGCAGGAAGGCGCAGTTTATTCTCTGCCCTATATGACCTAAGATATTCTCAGAGGTATTAATATGACAGACATCGACGAGGACCAGGAGCAGGAACACAATCTAAAGGACAAAGTCACCGGTCTCGGACAGTTTATTATCGGCGAGATCGAAACGATCGGCGGCGTGTTGACGGGCGATCCGAATACACAGGCCGAGGGCGAGTTTAATGTCGAGGTCGGGACGATTCGCGAGGAATTGGAAGAAACTGCCGAGGAGCAGGAGGATATCGATGGAAAAGACGGTGTCTGATATGACGGTCAGCCAATTACGAGAGTTGATCTCGGAGATCATAGACGAAAAGATCAGGGCTTTGGCCGATCCCGACTACGGCCTCGAATTGCGTGAGGACCTCATTGAGACCCTGCAAGCTCAGATGAATGCTGTGAAAAATGGCGAACGTGGCGCTTCACTAGATCAAGTCCTGGAAGATCTCGGGATTGATGCCTCAGAGATAGAATCCAACGAAGAAAAAGATGTACCGGTTGCGGTTTCTTGATCCTGCGCGCAAATCGCTAAAGAGACTTGATCGGGCGGTAGCGCATCGAATATTCCAGAAGGTCGATTGGCTGACGAAAAATGCGGATGACATGCATGCTGAAGGCCTCCATGGCAAGCTTGCTGGTCTGATGAAGCTGAGGGAGGGCGATTATCGTATCCTCTATGAAATTGTTAAGGACGAGCAAGTGATAGTCATCCACGCCATCGGTCACCGTAGCGAAATATACCAGTAATGACACCTGCTGAAAAGACGAACGTCTTTACATTGCCCGAACGATTACAGGGCCTGCAGCCGACGTTGATCCGCCAATTCTTCGAGCGGGCTTTGCCTGACAGCATAAATTTTGGCCTGGGCGAGCCTGATCTCCCTACGCCTCAGTTCCTTCGTGACGAGGCCGCGAGGGTCGCACGCGACGAGCAGAACGGCTACACGTCACATCCCGGAATGCCGGCGCTTCGCACGAAGATCGCCGAGAAATATCCGCATCTCGACCTCGAAATGACAAATGTTGTCGTCACCTGCGGCTCACAGGAAGCAATGACTGCTGCCTTCCTGGCGATCGTAGACAAAGGCGACGATGTGCTGCTGCCAAACCCAAGCTTTCCGGCCTACGATGCCTGCGTTAAGATCTCAGAGGGAAATCCCGTGTATTATCGCCTGCCCGCTGATAAGGAATTTGCCTTTGATATAGACGAATTCAAGAGGGCGATCACGCCGAAAACAAAAGCGGCTGTCGTCATCAGCCCTTCAAACCCTACCGGCAAGATATTCACGCCCACCGACCTGCAGCAGATCGCCGACGCACTCGATGGAACGGGAATCTTCCTTATCACAGACGAGATCTACAGCGATCTCTATTTTGGCGAACGGCCGCGATCTGCATCGGAGTTTTACGACAAAACTATCATCGTAAGCGGTCTGTCAAAATCCCTAAGCATGACCGGCTGGCGTCTCGGATGGGCCGCAAGCTCACAATCTGAGATCGTGAACGCTATCCAGATCCTCCACGGCTTTCTCACAGTCTGCGCATCCGCTATCACGCAAAAAGCGGCCCTTCTCGGCTGGACCGACGAAGCCGAGGCCGCAAAGCAGCATGCACGAGATGTTTACCGCCAGCGTGGAGCATTTCTCGTTGATCTATTCGAAAAAGAAATGGGCCTGCACGCGACATCGCCAGAAGGTGCCTTTTACACGATGTTAGACGTGCGCAGTCTCGGCGACGACATAGAGATAGCCGAGAAATGCCTTCAAAACCGCGTGATAACGGTTCCCGGTGTTGCATTCGGCTCCGAGGCCAAAGGATTTTTAAGAATATCGTTCTGCAACACTGAAGATCGTATGATCGAAGGCGTTCGAAGAATGACAGAAGCTCTCGGAAGGTAATCCAACTGCCGCCAAGTGTGACAAAGACGGCTCTGAAACGCCAATAGTCGGCCCTGGAAGATTAATAGTCGATAGCGAAAGGGATAAGGTGAACTTTTCGGAATTGCCACTAGCTTTAGCTAGTGGACACCGCTTTCGAAGACACACCTGGCATTGGAACGCCTCTGCCGAAGGAACGCGGACACTCCTGTCCGCAAAGCAAAGCGCCGGGGCATCTGACATTGACTCATCGACGACGCCAAACGATGCGGACAAGAGTGTCCGCGTTCCCACATACCGCATCATCGGCGAGCCGGAAGATCTGGAAGGTGCGCAGCAGCTCGCATCCGAAGACCGCTATCAAATCCAATGTTCGCGGTCTTTTTTCTTCGCTTCACTTCGGAAATGAAAGGGCGAATCATTCCTGTGCAAAGATGCTTTTAGCCGCATAGATCGCAGAGGTAGATCGAAGAGCGGTTTTCGTACCGATCGATTTTCAATTACAATCTACCCTTTGGTTTGGATTTATGGCGAAAATATACCGGGTTGGAATATTGGGTGCGACAGGCACTGTCGGGCAGCGGTTTGCGCAGCTTCTCGAGGGGCATCCGCAATTCGAGATAACGGCGATGGCGGCGTCGGACCGTTCGGCGGGTAAACCGTATGCCGAGGCTTGTGCATGGAAACTGCCGGGAAAGATGCCCGCGACCGTGCGGGATATTGTGGTCCAGCCGATCGAGCCGCCGCTTGATTGCGAGATAGTCTTTTCGAGTCTGCCATCGAGCGTGGCCCGCGAGACGGAAGAGGCGTTTGCCCGCGCCGGTTATCCGGTCATCAGCAACTCGTCAGCGTACAGGATGGATGAAGATGTGCCGCTCCTGATAGCCGAGATCAACGCAGATCACATCGGGCTGCTGGATATCCAGCGGGAAAAGCGCGGGTTTGGTACCGGGTTTATTGTGACGAATCCTAACTGTGCGGTCGCCAGTATTGCCCCTCCGCTTGCGGCGCTTCACCGTCGGTTCGGCGTCGAGTCAGCCGCAATCACGACGATGCAGGCCATCTCAGGTGCAGGCTATCCGGGCGTGGCCTCCCTGGACATTATCGACAACATATTTCCTTACATTCCGGGCGAAGAACCCAAAGTCGAGACCGAAGCTCAAAAGATACTCGGAACGCTGACCGAACGTGGGATACAGCACGCGGATTTTCCGGTCTCGGCCCAATGTTTCCGCGTAAATGTGCTCGACGGGCACACAGCGTCGGTCAGGGTCGATCTTAAGGAAACGTCTACGCTAGAGGATGTTGTCGATGCACTGCGCACTTTCCCGTCTCTCGATCTGCACTCGTCGCCCGCTCGATTCATCGACGTTACCGACGAGCCATCGAGACCACAGCCTCGTCTCGACCGCGAGAACGGCGGCGGGATGACCATTACCGTCGGCCGCATCTTTCCAGACACAATATTCGATTATCGCTTCGTCGCACTGAGCCATAATACGGTCCGCGGTGCCGCGGGCTCGACGATCATTAATGCCGAACTGCTTATCGCAAAGGAAATCATCTAAACGCGAATTCCATGTGGGGTAATGCAAGGCGGCCGCCGGCTCCCCGAGTCACTTCCAGAGCGGTAACCCTTGCGTTTGCCGCTCTTTTCTTTTGCGGTGACCTAAATTAGACTAGGACAGCAGTTCAGGTAAAATCGACCGGAAAAGAGGAGCGAAATGGTTTCAAAAACAAAGCAGGACCCTGCGTTTGCAAAACGCGTCCTTCTTACTGTTGGCGTCGGTTTGCTTACGATCCTGATCCTCCTGTTTGTTTACTTTACGTTCGACATCCTGTTGCTGTTTTTTGCGGCCATACTGCTGGCGGTTTTTCTTCGCGGGTTAGCCAACCTGCTCGTAAAGGTAATTAAAATCGGTGACTCATGGGCGGTACTGCTGGTTTCGGTGATATTGGTCGCGGTGCTGGCGGGCTCAATTGCCTTGCTGGCCCCGAGCGTTGCCGATCAAGTCAGGAATCTACGTGAGGAACTTCCCAGATCGGCCCAGGCTGCCGTCGAGTATATTTCTCAGTTTGGATGGGGGCGCGCCATCTTTGAACATATGCCGACTGTCGACGAGGTAAGCAGCCATCTCGATGCGTCGAGTCTGCTGTCAAGCGTCGGCGGGATTTTTTCGTCGACCGCCGGTGCAGTAGTAAACTTTTTCATTTTGATATTGCTGGCCATATACCTTGCCGTCGAGCCCGGTTTTTATCTGCGCGGATTCACGAGGCTGTTTCCGGTCAATCGTCGCGAACGCGTCCGTGAAGTGCTGAACCAGATCGGCACCACACTTCATTGGTGGCTTATCGGCAAGCTCGGCTCAATGATCTTTATCGGCCTGCTGACATGGATCGGATTATCGATACTTGGTGTACCGCTGGCCCTTACGCTCGGGTTGATAGCCGGCCTGTTGTCGTTCATACCGAACTTTGGACCGATCCTGTCTGCGATCCCCGCGCTGCTTTTGGGTTTTATTGAGAGTCCGATTATTGCCCTGTGGGTTCTTGCTCTGTACGTCGGTGTCCAGATAATCGAATCAAATCTGGTGACCCCGATCATCGAGCGTAATACGATCGAACTGCCGCCCGCGCTCACTGTTTGTTTTCAGCTCGCACTGGCGATTCTCGTCGGCGGAATGGGACTTATTCTGGCCACACCGCTGCTTGCGATAATTATGGTGGTGATACAAATGGTCTACATTCACGACATTTTGGGCGACACCGAATCGCTCGATGATACGATTGAACAAACATGATCGAACGCTATACATTGCCCGAAATGGGTGCCGTCTGGTCGCAGCAGAATAAATTTCAAAAATGGCTCGATGTAGAGATCGCTGTCTGCGAGGTACATGCCGAGGACGGAACGATCCCGGCTGAGGCCGTCGCTGAGATCAGAGAAAAAGCCGCATTCACACCCGAACGGATCAATGAGATCGAAAAGACGACGGACCATGACGTCATTGCATTTACAACCAATCTTGCCGAGAATATCGGCCCGTCGTCGCGTTTCGTTCACTACGGTCTGACGTCGAGCGAT
>JBGSXN010000011.1:0-18989 GCA_041751355.1 Pyrinomonadaceae bacterium | reverse complement strand
GAACTTTTCGATCAGCTCATCCAGCGAATATATCTCTTTTTCTTCACCAGCTGACCATCCCAGCAGCGCAAGGAAATTGCGGAATGCAGCAGGGACAAAACCCGCATCGCGGTATGTTGTCAGCGACACGATCTCGCCATGCTTGCGTTTTGAAAGTTTGCCCTTGCCCGGCGCCATGATCAGCGGGAGATGGGCAAAGGTTGGCGGCGTAACGCCCAGGGCCTCGTAGATTAAGACCTGTTTATGTGTATTTGTCAGGTGGTCCTGGCCACGGATCACATGTGTTATCTCCATCTCGATATCGTCACAGACGACCGCGAGATTATAAAGCGGATGGCCGTCGGACCGAAGCAGAACCAGATCTTCGGTGTCATCGTAATCTCGCTCCTGAAGGCCGTAGACCTCGTCTTCAAACGAAGTCTTACCTGCCAGCGGCACCTTGAGCCGTATGGCGAAGGGCTCACCGGCTTCAGCCCGGCGGTCGCTCTCCTCCCGGTAAAGCTCACGGTACGTATTGTCCCGCATGTTCTTTACACCCTGAGCGGCGCGGGCCCGTTCTGCGATGCCCTCTTTTACGTTCTGCTCGGTCGGCTCAACCTTGGGCGTAAAGTCGCGATACGCTTTTCCCTCCGCCAGAAGCTTTCGTGCCGCCGCGCGATGTTTATCGGCATTATCAGACTGAAAAACGATCTCCTCGTCATGTTTGAGTTCGAGCCACGCGAGGCCGTCGAGTATCGAACGCGTAGATTCCTCAGTAGACCGTGCAAGGTCTGTGTCCTCGATCCTCAGCAGGAACTTGCCGCCGACCTTTCGGGCATACAGATAATTAAAAAGGGCCGATCTGGCGGAACCGATGTGAAGATAGCCTGTCGGGCTCGGGGCGAAGCGAACGCGTGTAGTCATAACCACCAATTCTCATGCAATCGGCTAAATAACGCAAAAACTCAGTCTTTCCCGCTTAATTTCCATCCGAGAAACGCCATTGGAATGTATGCAAGTACGACGTCAACGATGCGGTACCACGCCGGTGCCGGAATCATGATATTGGCGACGATTCCACCGACAAGGAAAATACACCCGAGAATGATCGCGATCGTCTTTCGAGAGCTTGCCGCGATGAACATCGCAGCCAGCACGCCGACGAACGGCCCAAGAGCGTGAGCGAGAAACGGGACGATAAAATCGATTGGCGTTAGCAAATGTATGGTCGAAGCGAGGCCATCCAAACTGTTTCCGTCAAAGCCCGCAGGAGGCGGCATGAGCGCGTGGCCCGCGGCGAGCACAGCCATGTTTACGACACTGCCGATGACCAATCCCAAAATTACGGCCAATATGTTTCTTATGATATTCACTCTGAATCTCCTTTCGAATCTTGTAGCAGCACTATTTAATTAGCTGGAGGAAGCATCTCGCGTTTTCTCAGTAAACCCGCGCTGATGAGCGTCACAATGACGCCCACGGGCAATATCTCTATCAACGAAAATCCAAAACGCACAAAGAAGTTCTTGTAGAGCTGTACGAACTTCTCACCCTCGACGCGTGCGGTTTCGATCTCGGCGTCGGTTGCCCCGTCTTTCTTCATCTTGTCAAGGTAATAGGTCGTATACTTTTGCATGAACTCGTCTCCAACCCTGGGGTAGTAGATCTCCCAGCTCGCGGCGTAGCAGAAAGCGGAGATAAGGCTTATCAGGAACCCGACCTGCAGACCTTTTAGAAAGGTGATGTCGCCTCCGTGGTTGTCGCGGTAGGACTTGATCCCAAAGAAGACAAGCGACAGCGCGATGATCATCGTCGCGTAGCCCCAAATCACGCCGTTATCAAAGTCGATGCGCTCGCTCATCACAAAGGTGAACAGGATACACATCAGCACCCCGGCGATCACACCCGAGAGAAGGCCGAATATCAAAACGATTTTTGTCATAATTCCCTCCGAAATACACGAGGAATGTACACGCTACGTGGAAGACGCGCATCGGCCAAAAGTATGAATTTCGCGCTTTTATTGATTTTCAGCCGAAAGAGCTAGGGAATTATACGCATTTTCTTTGCGTTGGCAATAGCTTCGGTGCGGCGGCTGGCGTCGAGTTTGGCGAGAACGTTTGAGACGTGGGTCTTGACGGTCGAATTCGAAACGAAGAGGCGGCCAGCGATCTCCTGATTGGAAAGACCGGCGGCAATGAGCTCCAGGACCTCATACTCACGTTTGCTTATGCCAGTTTCCTTGAGAGCTGCTTCGTTCTGCTCGAAAGGGCCTGTTATCTCGATCACCTTTGGCCGAGTCAAGCGAAGTCCCGCCCAGATGCCTATTGCCGTAAACATCACCGCGACTAAGCCGATGTAGAATTCAAGCGGAATATCACGAATTAAGAACTTGTATTCGACGAACTTCAAGAGCCCGATGAGAGCCGCCATTGCGATGCCGTAACTTAGTATCGTTCTCCGCATTCTTGTTGGAAAAATAACGAAAGCCGCCAAACCGGAAAGCTTGGCGGCTATATGAATATTGATGGCGGAGACGACAGGATTCGAACCTGTGAAGGGCTTTTGACCCTTAACGATTTAGCAAACCGCCGCTTTCAGCCGCTCAGCCACGTCTCCCTGAAGTCCTTTCGGACTGAGATTCAATTCTAGCCACAAGGCAAACTTTGTCAAGTATTAAAGCATCCTACGGACAATTATCGAGGTCCCTGTTGGCTTGACACTCATGCGTTTTGCGAACAAAATACCGGAGTTACGGTTTTTGGCCGTTATAATGGGATTTTTATCCAATAGAAAAGTTTTTCTGCAGCCGTTACTGTTGATGGTCGCCTTGGCGTCGGTCGTGGCTCTCTCGCCGCGCACGGCCGAAGGCGGCATTGTTGTCGAAAGAAGTTCGAACCTCGGCATCATCAAGGGTGTGGTACGCGACCATGGCGGTGCACCGATCGCGGATGCATCAGTCGCCATATTTCGCGGTGGAACAACCAAGCTTTTAAAGCAGGTCGCGTCAGCGTCGGACGGCAGTTTTTTCACCAAGATCGTCCCCGGAACTTACACGGTTTTGGCGGTCGCCCAGGGATTTAATCCGATCACACTTTACGGGGTGCAGGTCAATAGCGCCGCGGAATTAACCTACGGTTTTAAACTGGAACGGGCCGGCAGCGGGAATACGCTTCCTGAAAAGCGATTGGATCGAAGCAGTTCAAAATGGAGGATCCGTGCCGCGCAGACTCAGCGGTCGATATACCAGAACCGCGAGGGCGACCTTTCCGTAACAGAAACAGACGGTGACAATGTCCCGGCGGTCGATGATGAGAGAACGGGCCGGCGAAAGGGGCAGACGGTTGTAGAGACATATCTTGCTGAATCAGAACGCGGCGGCTACGCAGGAGTTAATCTCGCCACACTTATTCCAGTCGGCGATCAATCTGATCTTGTCGTCGCAGCCCAAACCGGAAAGGGTAAAAATGCTCAGCACCGTTTAGAAGTCGGCTTAAAGACGAGTCCGGCAGAGGGGCATCATCTCAGAGTTAATACATCGATAGGAAGCGTCGGAGGCTTTTCAGCTTTCGGTGAAGAAAAGGCCCTCGGACAGTTTTCCTTCCAGGCGCTCGATGAGTGGAAGGTTCGTGAAGGTATCATCCTTGTATTTGGACTCGATTATTCACAATTTTTCGGTGCCGGGGACGATTTTTCGATTTCACCGCGTTTAGGGTTCCAGTACGACATTAATTCTAAGACGCGTTTCCGCTCAGCTTTCACGACACAGACGGAAGAACGCTCTTGGGCCAATGCCATCGATCTTGAGGGGCACAGTATCGCTTTTCGCGAACCGGTCGCGATCGAGGACCTTATCGTCGTAGATAATAAGCCTCAAATGAATCGATCAAGTCGTTTGGAATTCGGCGTCGAGCGTGTCCTGGATTCGAAATCATCGATCGATGCCGGAGTCTTCATCGATTCTACCCCCGGCCGTGGTGTCGGCCTCAACGCCTTTGCCTTTGATACTTTGGACGGCGACGGGTTTGAAGAATTTGTTGCCGAACAGCAGGGCCGAGCACAGGGCATACGGGTCGTTTATACTCGCCGGTTGCGCGGGCCGTTTACGGTGTCGGCGGGATATTCGTTCGGCAATGGTCAAAAGCTATCGGCAGACGGTATCACTGAACCTTCGCGGTTCTTTGAAACTGATTTCTTCTCATCATTCTTCGGCCAGGTTGCGGCGGAACTTAAGTCCGGAACGAGCGTCCGCACTGTGTATCGGCTCTCGCCAGCAGCGACTGTTTTTGCAATCGACCCGTTCAAAGGAAGCCTGGCAATATACGATCCGGGTTTGAGCGTTATGGTAACCCAGCATCTGCCTAATCTGGGTTTGCCCATTCGTGCTGAAGCGGTCATCGACGCCCGCAACGTTTTCGACACCCAGCCTGGCATCTCAAGCGAGGACGGCATCCTGCGTTTTAATGCTCAGGGACGAATCTTGCGAGGCGGAATCAAAGTCCGATTCTGAGAACGCCGCCGCTTTTCCTACAAGTAAGTTCGACATCTTCGATATCATTTTTGTGCGCTCTGGTGAGGATGAATATTGAATCCAATTTCTCGGATTATTGAGCAAAAAGCTGAATATGCTTTGTATGCGAACTTGTGTACGATAGATGCAACGCCGATTTTTTCTGATTTTTTCCGAATTCACCGGCTTGCCGCCGTGTTAGACCGAATGGAACGCATTTTGCGTTAATATTTCTTTGGAGAAGTCCGCTTTGAAAAGATGAAGGAAAAAATGCTGACAAGTTGGAGCCTTATATGGCTCCTCGCGTGTGTGCTGTTTGTCGCAGCCGGGGCGCTTAACTTGTCTCAGCGGGCCTTCAATAGCCTGCCACCGACCGACGGTGTTCGCTGGACCCAAAAGCAAGGTGGAATATATGCCGAGAAAGTCACACAAGGATTAGCGGGTTCTCGAGCGGGGATCTCCGTCGGAGACCGGCTCATCGGCATCGGCTTTGACGGAGAAAAAACCGAGGAAATCACCTCGCCCGCAGATGTTTCGATGTATCTCGAGGCCGCCGGCGTTGATGGCAACCTAACCTACTTCTACCAGAAGCCTTCCTATTCATTCTCCGACAACTATTATTTCGCGGATCTTCGTCACATAGACTCGGTGGCGCGATGGACGCCGTCGATAATATTTCTCTCGATTGTCGGTTTGATCTGGCTCGGCGTCGGTATTTTTGTACTTCTGAAACAGGGGAGCAGCTCGCCGTTTGTTCTGCATTTCGCGACAGTTTGTCTGGCCGCGTTCATATTCCATACTTACCGTTCGATCGGTGTGGCGCGAGACTTCGATCTGGCCGTAGACCTTCTGGACAATATGGCCTTGGCATTGTTTGTGCCGCTATTTGTCCATTTTTGTATAAGATATCCCGTACGCAGCGACGTCTTTTCCAACCCGAGGTGGAAGACCTACATTCTTTACGTCCCGGCGGCTATATTTTCGCTGGTCCTGGTCTCTATTTCGCTCGTCCCTCAATTATGGCCGGAATCGGGGTTGACGGCAGCCCTTGCCTCACTTATTGATCGCTTCGATCTGTTTGGGCTGCTATATCGGGCGAATTTCTACCATTTTGCTGTTGGTGTGTCCGCCGGGGCGGCAGTGCTGGTGTGGCGATTCTTCACTAGCCGTCAGCCTGTGGTGCGTCAACGGTTAAAATGGACCATGTGGGGAACTATCGCCGCGATCCTGCCTGTTGTCACAATGCAGCTTGTCGAGCGGTTAGCGATCCAGATTCCCGACGATAACTTCAGTAGTGCGATAACTACGCTTCCCCTTGCGCTGATACCACTCAGCTTCGGTCATTCGGTTGTTCGATATCGATTGATGGATGTTGACGTTGTAGTGCGTCGGGCCCTTGTATATGCGATGACGACCCTGGCTATCGCGATGATGATCGGAACGGTCGCTCTAGGTCTCGTGTTCCTTGCAGTGGGCGACGACCTTTCAGCAACTGAGATCACACTGCGGGCGATCATTGCCATTGTGGCGATGGGGGCGATCGTTATGTTAAGCGAGCCCCTAAAAAAATATTTGCAGGAGCGTGCCGAAAGATTCTTTTACGGCGAACGTTACGACCTGCGTCAGGGTCTTTTAGATTTCGGAAAGACGCTTTCGGCGACTACAGCTCTTGATCCGTTGCTTGACGGATTGGTCGAGCGGCTTCGGCAGGTATTGGACGTTCAAAAGGTCGTCGTTTTTCTAGAGGACGAGACCGCGACAGAACATTATCGAATCGCCAAATCTGTCGGGCTGAGTGAGACTTATCGTATTCCCGCCGACTTTCGCACCATGATCCGTCAAAAATCAGCGGCGAAGGGTGTTGTTCGGGCCGACGAATTTGAATTAACGGACGCGGACCTCAATGGGCTGAACGGAAACGGTTCCACGAACGGAAACGGAAACGGAAATGGCTTTGGTAAAGGAAATCACATCGTCAGGCAGGAACTGCATTATTTTGTTCCATGCGTTGTCGGCGGCAAAATGGTCGCCGTGATCGGGCTCGGACGCGGTACGGATGGGTCGCTCTTATCTTCCGAAGACCTTGAGATCTTACGTACCGTTTCTGGTTATATTGCCGTTGCGATCGAGAACAGCAGCCTATATGGTCAGCAAAAACAGCATACCGAGGAACTCGCCCTGCTCAAAGAATTTAACGAGTCCATCGTCGAATCGGTTAATGTTGGCCTGCTTGCTGTCAATGAGGATGGCCGTATCATTCGAAGTAATTCCCCTTTCGAAGAGATGATGGGCCTCGAACGCGATCAGGCGGTTGGCAAGCTGGTAAATGAGGTATTTGACGAAAGCTTTGCCCTCAACCTGGAAAGCATTTTGGGTAAATCGCGATGGCACCTGACCGAGGTCCGCAATGCCTATAAGCTGCATGCCTTCGACAAGGGGGGCAGATCGCTGATCCTTAACGTGGCCGTCGCGCCCTTGCGGTCGGTCTCAAATCAGCAGCAGGGTGCGATCATTGTCCTGGAAAATGTGTCGTCACGCGTCAAACTGGAAGAAACCCTTCAGCAAAGTGAAAAGCTTTCCAGCATCGGCCTTCTCGCGGCAGGTGTTGCCCACGAGGTCAATACGCCTCTTACCGGGGTTTCCAGTTATACCCAGATGCTGCTTGGCATGATACCCGAAACCGATCCCAAACACGCATTGCTTCAGAAAATGCAGCGTCAAACCGACCGGGCATCGAATATTGTCGGTAATCTGCTCAATTTTTCACGAACCGGCAATTCGGAAGAGTTCGTTGAGATCGATGTCAACAAACTTCTTAATGACACGCTGCAGCTTCTCGAGCCTCAATTGCGGAAATCGCAGATCAACATAGTAAAGACCTATGCCAAACAGCCGCCCGTGATCTTCGGCAGCAGCGGCAAACTGCAGCAGGTCTTTACAAACTTGATCCTTAATGCCCGCGATGCGATGTTTGACGGTGGAACAATAACCCTGAGAACGGTGACAGAAAGTGTTGGCATTGTAAATATTGAGGTTTCAGATACGGGCGAGGGAATCCCGCCCGAAAATTTGACAAAAGTTTTTGATCCGTTCTTTACCACCAAAGGCGTGGGTAACGGAACCGGCCTCGGCCTCGCGGTGTCGTACGGTATTATTCAGGAACACGCTGGCACGATCCAGGTGCAGAGTGTTCAAGGTAAAGGGACGACCTTTAAACTTGAGTTTCCTACCTCCCAAAACTCCGGCCGCCAGCGGGCGGTCAGTTAGACGACCACTTTTTCCTTCTGCATCCTGAGGAAATAAACGGCAGCGAGAAAAGCGACGAACATGATCGCGGCTGCCACCCAGTAGGTACGAAAAACCGTGAATCGGTCGACCTTGTTGACCGAATTATTCAGCATTACCCCGCCGATAGTGGGGCCGATCGCTCGTGCGAGAGCAGCACCTGACTGCATAACGCCCATGACCCGCCCTTGTTCGTGGTCCCCGGCATATTTCGAAGCGAGGCTGGATAAGGCAGGGTTTGCAAAAGCATTGCCAAACGACAGGAGCCCCGCGACGACCAATAGTCCGATCAAACCGCCAAATTCAGGGGACGAAAACGGCATCGCAAACAGGCTGAGAGCGAGCATAAGACAGCCGAAAACCACCAGTCGGGCCTCGCCAAATGCCTTTGCCGCAGGGCCAAAAACCCCGCCCTGCATCACTATCGCTAAAAACCCTACGTAGGCAAAAAGATAGCCATTCTGTTCGGCGTCATATCCGAATGTGAAATCGGTAAAAAGCACGAACGCGTAGGTCATTATCGAAAAGGACGTGATCAGTAGAAAATAGATCCCCGCGATAGTGCGGAACCTCGGATCTCTAAGAGAATCTAATATTTCGGTGATGTTTCCCTTTCTATCTTCGTTCAATTCGCGGGAACCTGGCTTGAGCGACTCGGGCAGGACGAGATAGAGGGCGATCGCGTTTACAAGCGACAGTACGGCCGCGAAATAGAACGGAACGTGAATGCCGTATTTACTTAGGATTCCGGCGAGGGCCGGCCCGAGTATGAAGCCCAGTCCGAATGCTGCTCCGAACAGTCCCATTCCTTTTGCCCGGTTCTCTTTGGTGGTTACGTCAGCGATATATGCCTGGGCGGTCGAGATGTTACCGCCCGTTATACCGCCTATGATGCGTCCTATGAAAACCATCACCAGCGTATTTGCGAATCCGATCACAAAATAACCCACGGCCGAACCTAAAAGGCTTATAAACAGGATCGGCCGGCGGCCATATCTGTCCGAAAGGCGTCCAAGGATCGGCGAAAAGAAAAACTGCATCCACGAATAGATCGCAAACAGTAGCCCTATCTCAAACGGCGTTGCGCCAAATTCCGGCGATGACGCGTAGAACGGAAGGATCGGAATAATCATCCCAAACCCGACCAGATCTACAAAGATCGTTACGAAAATAATGATCAGGGGCGTCGTGAAAAACTTTTCCGGCCCCGCATCTTCGGTGGTAGTTTTAGGAGTTGTGTCCTGGTTCATTTTGCCTGGCAAGCAGGTGGGGAAACTGCCCGGATCGCGAATTTATAGTAAGATATCAGGAAATCAACTTTACCATCTCACCGGAGATTTCAGTATACCAATGACAGTAATAACCAGATCAAACGCTATAATACTGCTGCTAACCGCCATCATTTTCACTATGAATCAGGATATATCGGGCCAGCGTAGGCCGAGGGCGACCCCGACGCCGGTGGTCAAGGCCGTTCCTCCACAGATCTCATATACTGTGTCGATGCCGAGGCCCTCGACCCATCTGCTCGAGGTTGAAATGCGCATCCGTTGGGACCAGATGCCTGCCCAGACCGAACTTAAAATGCCGGTATGGACCCCGGGGAGCTATCTGGTACGCGAATTCGCCCGGCATGTCCAGGATTTTAATGTCAAAGGCTCTGGCGGGGCCGACCTCGCGTGGCGAAAGATCAATAAAAATACCTGGCAGGTGGATACGGCAGGGGTGAAAGAAATAGTGGCGACCTATCGGGTGTATTCCAACGAACTCACGGTTCGAACCAACGAGTTGAATGACGAACATGCTTTTTGGAATAACACAGCCCTGCTTTTCTATATTAAGGGACAGCTCGCGGCCAGTTCGACGATAAAGGTCAACCCGTACGGAAATTGGCGTATTGCCACTGGGCTTCCCGCTGTGGCGGGCCAGCCAAATGTATTCCGTGCCGAGAATTTCGATATTCTCTACGATTCTCCGTTCGAGGTGAGTGATTTTAAGGAGATCACCTTTCAAGCTCGCGGCAAGAAGCACCGAATCGTAGTCACCGGAGATGGAAATTATGACCTGCAAAAACTCGCGGCCGACACGACAAAAATCATCGACGCCACAGTCGCCATGTTTGGTGAGGTGGACTATGACGACTACACGATCATCATCAATCTTCGCGGCGGCGGCGGCCTTGAGCATCTGAATTCGACTGCCTTGCAGGTCAACCGTTTCGCTTTCAGTTCTGATGCAAGGTATAAGTCGTTTCTCGGGCTCGTTGCTCATGAATATTTCCATGTTTACAACGTCAAACGAATTCGTCCCGACGCCCTCGGCCCCTTCGATTACGAAAACGAAAATTACACGCGGCTGCTATGGGTGGCCGAGGGAGCGACGGTCTATTATGCCAGCCTAATACTGCTGCGCTCAGGAATAATCTCGGAGGCTGAGTTTTTGAGAGGCATAGCTTCCGGAATCCAGCAGCTCCAGCATAGGCCGGGCCGGTTTGAGACGAGCTTGGAAGAGGCGAGCTTTGATGCCTGGATCAAATATTATCGGCAGGATGAGAATGCTATAAATAATCAGATCTCCTATTACGATAAAGGTGAGACCGTAAGTATGATGCTGGATATCACGATCCGGACCTCATCGGCCGGAGCAAAGTCACTTGACGACGTAATGCGACATCTCTATTCGGAATTCTTTAAGAAAGATAGGAATTACACACCTGAGGATTTTCAAAAGGCCGCAGAACTCGCTGCGGGAAGGAGCCTTGATGATTTCTTTTCCAAATATGTTCGGGGCAAGGCCGAGATAGATTATGACGCGATACTTCAGGGCATTGGGCTTAAGCTAAATGTACGGCAAAGCAACCTTGCCCGCGCATATCACGGAGCAAATCTGGCCGAGGAAGGGGGAAGGCTGGTAATTCGGACAATTCCGGCCGGAACACCTGCCTATGATCAGGGACTTAACACCGGCGACCAGATCGTCGCTGTCGATGGGTATAGGGCAAGCCTGAGTTTTCTGCAAAGCTATATTACAGAGCGAAAACCGGGCGACACGGTTAAGCTGTCGGTATTTCGTCACGACATACTCAGGGAGATCGACTTTAAGCTCGGGCCCGATACACGCCGGGAGTTTGAGCTGACGCCTAACCCCGAGGCCACCGAAGAACAAAGGAAACTGTACGTTCAATATCTTGGCACCGACGATCAGTAATATGCGAGCTTCTTTAGCCAAAGCATGCATCCTTGCTGTCATGCTGACACTGACCGGATGTCAAAACAATATCTTTCAACCTGCGCCCGAGGTACAACCTGGAATGAAGGACACTCCGGCGGTAAGACTTAGCTTTAGGTTCGAGGCAGACGTACCGGCACCGGCCTTTGACGAGGTCCGCTCACTATCGGAGGAACGAAACGCCGCTGTTCAGGCAGATTTCGATTCTAACCGGCCTCAGGAGCTGCTGGACCGCACGATAGTTTCGCCTGACAATAAGCGGGTTGTAGCGGTCTATCATCGGGTTACGGATGTTCCGGCGGAATTTCGCCTGGATATGTATACGTCCGAGGGGCAACTGCTCAGGAAGATGACATCCGAAACGATGGCTGTGCATTTCCCGGATACGATCGTCTGGTCACCTGACTCAAGCTCATTGGCATTCGTCGCTATGATCAGGGTATTCCAGCCGGACCCTACTGCATCGCCGACTGGTTCGCCGACCCCGACACCGGCTGCTGACCCAGAATCGCCGGACGTCACTGAAGCAATACCCTCTGAACAGGAAGCTTCTCCCACCCCGGCGGCCGCGACAACGCCGGAAGCTCCGACCGGTATTCTTACTTTTCGCACCGAACAGATCTATATTTCTAATGCCGACGGCGCAGACGTCAAACCGGTGACCGAAAACGAAGGGCTGATCTATTTTTATTATTCGTGGTCACCTGACAGCACAATGCTGGTCGCTTTGTCGGCCACCGCCCGGGAATGGAAATACCTCGAGGTCGTTTCGAGCAGCAAAGGCGAAATTCTCATTCCTCAGGGTAGGCCCAGAATTATCGAGAAAAATGGACGCGAGAGGCGACTGGACGATAACCTGACATCTGTACGACCGGTATGGTCGCCGGATTCAATGAAAGTAGCGGCAGCTTTCGAGAATCAAATACGCATCTACGATGCTACGGGCACAAGTCCGACTCAGGCCGCTATCCCGCTACGTAATCAGCTGCTAATTTCTTCTCAAGCATATGATCGGGCTCAGCAAAGGACGCTTCAGGCCGCAAACGGTGGTGTAGATGCTAACGGGGTCCCATACCCTGAGCCTTCCCCCGACCAGCCGTTATCCACATTACCCGACGAGAAGCTTTTGGTCTCGTATAACCCGATCGTCGAGATCGCATGGACAGCCGATGATCTACTATACCTGCAAACGGCATATCTTAAACGAATGCGAAACGAAGCCGAAAGTGTCCGAAGCTTTTCACGATGGCACCGGCTTATCCTGACGGCCCAGCCAGAGCGGTAAAACTATGAGATACGACACGATCGCCGATATATATTCGGCTAACCAGAAAATCCGGGAACACCTTATGCGTACCGTTTCGGAGATTTCCGAGGCCGAGGCAGATACGATCCCGGAAGGTGAAAAATGGTCTATTCGACAGATAGTCGAGCATGTCGCGATGGTCGATCACAGAATCGCACGGATCTGTAGAAAATTGGTCGGCGCCGCTAAAGACGAGGGCAAAGCATCGAATGGGGCAGCCATGCTCTCACCCGAATTTATAGCAAAAACCGCGGATCAAACCGCGAAGTTGGAGGCTCCCGATCACGTGCAGCCGAGCGGCGAGGTCGCCATATCCGATTCGATTGCAAGGATGACGCAGAGCCAGGCGGCATATGCCTCACTTCGCAGTGATCTCGAATCGTATGACATTTCCGGACCGAAATTCTCTCATCCCTATTTCGGGCCGCTGACGGCGGCAGAATGGCTGGCACTTGCGGGCGGTCACGAAATGCGGCATAACAGACAGATCCTAAGGCTTCTTAAGAGTATTAGATTAAAAAAGTCCCCGGTTAGAAGGAGGGTGATCCAACCGGGGTAATGACTCCAAACTGATCATCATAGCAAACTGACTATCGGCTTGTTTGAAGTTGTTTTTATGATGGTCACGGGTGATTCAGAGGTTGCTAAAGAAAGGCGGATTTTCCGTCTTTTTTTTTTGGCGTGACTGTTCCACGTGAGCGTTACCCAATTGCTTGCGAATTTGATTCTGTGTGATAACATTTTGTTTTCACTAATATAACGAATACTTACAGCGAGGGTGGTTGCTGCCACGCCTCTCATAGATAAATGGACAAATTTTTGGTTCGCGGCGGAAATCCGCTAAAAGGAAAGATCGAGATCGGCGGAGCCAAAAATTCGGCCTTGCCTTGCCTTGCTGCATCATTACTCACGTCAGAGACCGTCACCCTGCACAATGTCCCCTACGTTAAGGATCTGATCACACAGCGACGGCTCCTCGAGGACCTGGGGGCAACCGTCTTAACGCCGGAATTGCGAACGCATAAGATCACGGCAGGAAATATCGAGATATTCGAGGCCCCGTATGAGTTGGTCAAGACCATGCGTGCCAGCGTGCTGGCTCTCGGGCCGCTTCTGGGACGTTTTGGACAGGCGAAGGTCAGTTTGCCCGGCGGATGTGCTATTGGAACGAGGCCCATCGACCTGCACCTCAGGGCTTTTGAACAGTTGGGAGCCAGTGTTTCGCTGGAATCCGGTGACGTGGTGGCTACCGCTCCCAAAGGGCGGCTTGTTGGCAGCACCATCGATTTTGAAAAGGTGACGGTCACGGGCACTGAGAACGTAATGATGGCCGCTGTTCTCGCCAAGGGGAAAACGATCATTCGCACCGCAGCCGAGGAACCCGAGATCGAAGACCTCGCCGAGCTCCTGAATAAGATGGGAGCAAGAGTTAAGGGTGCAGGTACATCTACCATAGAGATCGAAGGCGTGGAGTCTCTGGGCGGGGCCGAGCACACTATAATTCCTGACCGTATTGAGACCGGCACGTTTATAATTGCGGCCGCCATTACTCAGGGCGAACTGGAAATAAAGAGCTGCCGCCCCGGGCACCTGAAGGCGGTCATTCGAAAGCTAAGAGAGGTGGGCGTCGAGATCGAAGAGCTAAATCAGAGCACACTCCTTGTCAAATGCGGGACCTCGGGATTGAAGGCCGCGGACGTTATGACAGAGCCCCATCCACAGTTTCCGACAGATATGCAGGCTCAGTATATGGCATTGATGACACAGGCAGACGGCGTTTCCCAGGTTACCGAAAATATTTTTGAGAATCGTTTTATGCACGCCTCTGAGCTGATCAGGATGGGAGCCGATATCAGCATTCACGGGAATACGGCGACCGTTCGGGGAAAGGCTAAATTGATGGGGGCACCGATAATTGCTTCAGACCTTCGAGCGTCGGCCTCGCTCGTGCTGGCCGCATTATGTGCTGAGGGCGAGACGACCATCGAGCGTGTTTATCATATCGACCGCGGGTACGAGAAGATCGTAAGGAAGCTTAGGTCCGTCGGCGCCGACATCGAGCGGGTCAAAAATGGGCTGGATGAAAAGGCCGGCAACTGACCCGATTAACAAAATCGAAAGGCTGTGCTTTAATTGATTTATAGCGGTATGAGCGCAGAAGACTGTATTTTTTGTAAGATCGCCGACGGCCGAATAAAGTCGGAAACGGTATACGAAGATGACCGGTGTATTGCATTCAACGATCTCGATCCACAGGCGCCGACGCACATTCTGGTTATACCCAAACTCCATATTGAATCCCTCGATAAGGCCGATGGCGAACATAAGGACCTACTCGGGCATTTGCTTTCATCCGCTGCTGAGATCGCGCGGAGCCGAGGGTTTGCGGCAGATGGTTACCGGACGGTGATAAATACGAACCGTGACGGCGGCCAAACGGTCTTTCACCTGCACGTCCATTTGCTTGCGGGGCGTCGATTTGTATTTCCACCTGGGTAAGTCATCGGTTTCGATGAAGTTTATGAAACAGATCTCTTTGATCCTCGCTATTCTCGCCCTTTCAGCCTGCATGAACGGCTGTTCGCAAAGCCCTGAAATCTCGGCTGATCAGCCGCAGGCAGAATCTGAGGGGCCGCAACTCACGATTGAGGGCATCACCGACGCCAATATCGCTCTCGCCGAGGGTAAGCGCCTTCTGGACGAAAATCAAACTGTCCGTTCGATCGAATTTTTGCAGCATGCCGTCAAGCTGGACCCAGATCTTCCTGAGGCCCATTTCCAACTCGGTATTGCCTATGCGCTGCTTGAAATGCAGAACGAACTTGAGGGAGTCCCCGCGGAAACCGAAACTACCAATACGAATGAGAGTCAGAAAAAATCCCGATCCGAGCGGTCTTTCGAAAGAGCTGTGAAAGCGTATGAAAAATGGATCGATGCCAACCCAAAAGATGATGTGGCCCATTACAATCTGGGCCGCACGTATTCCAAGCTAATGAAGGACGATGAGGCCGAAAAGGCCTTTGAACAGGCAGTTAAGATCAAGCCTGACGATACGGAATATCAGACGGAACTGGGCGCCATTCGGATAAAACTCGCAAAGTATCATTTGGCCATAGAACCGCTGAAAAAAGCGGTCGAACTCGACGCAGAGAACGTGAGGGCTGAGGAACTTCTTGCGGACGCTCAGGCTGGGCGGCAGCGGCTGGATTTCGTCTCACCCAAACCCGATGCTAACCGAAAGGCGGCAAATACGGCTGCGAACTCGAATACCGCGTCTGATTCGAATTCGAATGCCACTAAGCCCACCCCGAGGCCAGCAAATACGAACACATCACCGCGGGTCGATCCCGTTAAAAAGCCCACACCCGCGGGGAACAGGCCGCAATAAATTAGTCGGCTGTGATGCGAATGAACACACTCCGCGATGCAAGTGTGTCAACTTGACATTCGCCAGCCAAAGCCACAAATTACCCGTAGAGCCTTTTACTTTGCGAACAAAGGCCCGGCTGACGTATGAACATTGCATTAGATCCGGGCAGTGCCCTTACCCTCGAACGGCGCATCAGTATGCATGAGGCTCGCGAAGCGATCATCGATCGTCTTGCTCGCGACCTCCCAACCGACATCGATCTCGAACGTTTTTTGAATGTTGTCGTATCAGAGATCGGACGAATGCTCCATGCTGATCGTTGTGACCTGCTGCAGCTTTCCGAAGGGCAAGCTCTGGTTATCAGCCATGAATGGCGAAAGGACCGGACCGTACCCAAAAGCCAGGGCACCACGATCCCATTCGACGCCAAAACGTTGGCCGAGCGTTTTGACGTTAGCAGGCCGATCAGAATAAATGATACGTCGAAGACGAAAGATTCTACCTTGAAGTTCTTCTCTCGGGCACTCGAAACCCGGTCGCTGCTGATAATACCGATCACGCTGAATGACAACGTTCTGGGCTTGCTCGGGCTGCACGATACGCACGAGCCTCGGGAATGGCTGGACGAGGAAATTACCTTTCTCGAATCGATAGCCCGGCAGCTTGCTATCGGTTACCAATACACCAGTCTCTATGTCGCGCAGGAACAAGAAAGCCGACGAACAAACGCCCTTCTGGAGATCGCAAACACACTAAACTCACACTCCGATTTTAAGGATGTCTCGGAGGGAGTGATGGAGCGGGCGATCAACCTGGTTGGGGCAGATTACGGGGCTCTCGGTGTTCTGGACCAATCGGAGCAGCGAATATCCCTTGCTACATTCAAATCGGCTGAGGGCATAAAGCTCGGCAAGATCCTGAAAATGATCGAGCAGCACAATAAGTCTCTCGCCGTCGACTCTTTCTCAGCGTTGGGCGAATTGCTTCGTGAAGGAAAGACGCTAAAGCTGGCGGATTCGGAACTTCCGTTCGCGATTCGGTTATTTTTTAATACTCAGCTTCACGGGAAAGCTGCTCTCGTGACACCGGTAAATGTTGCGGGCAGGGCGTTTGGCCTGCTCGGTTTTGTCTGGAGCAAGGAGAGCACGTTTGCTGACCACGACATTGCCCTGATCGAGGGTATTGCCGACCAGATCGGTACCGCGCTCGAACGCGACCAGCTTTCGACCGAAGTAATGCGGTTAAAGAGCGAACTCCATCAGAAGCAGAGTGAGATAGTAGGCCAAGCCCCAGCGATCAGGCGGGCTATCGAACTCGGACTGAACGTGGCGGATACAAGTACTACGGTCCTGATCCTCGGCGAATCCGGAACGGGTAAAGAGCTGATCGCGAACCTTATTCATTATAACTCCGGCCGCGAAGGCAAACCGTTCGTTAAAATCAACTGTGGAGCAATTCCGGAAACGCTTCTGGAATCCGAGCTATTCGGACACGAAAAAGGCGCCTTTACCGATGCTCGCAGCCAGCGGCAGGGGCGATTCGAAGAGGCAAATGGCGGCACGCTTTTTCTTGACGAGATCGGTGAGATGTCGCTGCAGGCCCAGGTCAGGCTCTTGCGTGTACTGCAGGACGGTGAGTTTACGCGGGTCGGAGGAAAACAGGTATTGCGGACCGAGGTCCGGGTGATCGCTGCTACTAATGCCGACCTCGAAAAGGCGATAGCAGACGGTACGTTCAGAAAAGACCTCTTCTACCGGCTCTCAGTTTTCCCGATCTCATTGCCTCCGCTGCGTGAGCGGGTCGAGGATGTTCACATGCTCGTGTACCATTTCCTCGAGGAATATAAGAAAAAATCGGGCCGGTTCATCTCAGGCATTTCGAAGGAAGCAATGCGAGCACTGGTCAATTACGATTGGCCGGGCAATGTTCGCGAACTCGAGAACGCTATCGAGCGTTCGGTTATTATTTCGTCGGGCCGTCAGATCGAACTCGACGATCTGCCCGACGCGATCAGCCGCCGAGCCGCCGAGGCATTTGCTTATGCCCGTCAGGAACGAGCTGCAGCAGCGAGCGAAGGACGAGGCATCGGTATAGAGATCGAACTGCCGTCTGCGATGGACGAGATCGAGAAACAGGTGATCGAGGCCACCTTGGATTATACCGACGGTGATAAATCGAGGGCGGCGCGACTGTTGAATATCGGCCGCAAGACGCTCTATCGCAAGCTCGAGCAGTTCGAATCGGAAAGTAACTGAACCCTCATCTAAATGAACTTTATCGTTGGAACCGCGGGCCACATCGATCACGGCAAGACTGCACTCGTTAAAGCCCTCACGGGTATTGACGCAGATCGTTTGCCGGAGGAAAAGCGGCGCGGCATAACCGTGGATCTCGGGTTTGCCGAGCTCAGCATTGGAGATGTTCATTTCGGGTTTGTCGATGTGCCGGGCCATGAAAAATTTGTTAAGAACATGCTTGCCGGGGCCAGCGGCGTCGACCTGGTTATTTTGGTCGTCGCTTCGGATGAGGGCGTTATGCCGCAAACTCGCGAGCATTTTGAGATCTGCCGACTGCTGGGAATCAAAGGTGGGATTATTGCACTCACAAAATCAGATCTCGTTGACGCGGAAACCCTGCAACTGGCACGGATGGACGTTGCGGAACTCGTGGCTGGTTCGTTTATGGAAAATGCGCCCGTGCTCAGCGTAAGTTCCCGAACGGGTGACGGGGTTGACGACCTTAGCAAAAAACTAGTCGAGATAGCGGGTCAGATCGTCCGTCACGACGATGAAATGGTTACCCGTTTGCCGATCGACCGCAGCTTTTCCGTTAAAGGGTTTGGCGCCGTCGTTACCGGAACTTTAGGCTCAGGCGAGATCGTCGAGGGACAAGAGATGGAACTGCTGCCAGATAAGAAAAAAATACGGGTCCGCGGGCTGCAAACACACGGACAGACTGTCGACCGGGCAGTGTCCGGCCAGCGAGTTGCCGTAAATCTTGGCGGCATCGACCATTCCCGCGTGTCGCGCGGAATGGTGCTCTCCGAACTCGGTGTGCTCCAGCCTGTGCAGATCATAGATGCATACGTCGAGGTGTTAAAAAGTGCCGGCAGACCGCTCCGCAGTCGCCAGCGGGTCAGAATCCATTTAGGTACGGTCGAGGCTCTTGCACGGATACAGATACTCAATGCTGTTGATGAGATAAACAGCGGCGAGGCCGATTTCGCGCAGATTCGGCTAGAGGTCCCAGTTACCGCCGTTCCCGGCGAACGGTTTATTATTCGCAGCTATTCGCCGCAGGCGACGATCGCG
>JBGSXN010000010.1:0-15154 GCA_041751355.1 Pyrinomonadaceae bacterium | reverse complement strand
GTTATGCTGGTCATCTTTGCCTGGAAAGCATGGAAGGGCAAGCCCGTGCATATCGAGTCGGTCGATTCGCTGACCGAGTGGCTGGAGGAAAAGATCAAGCCTGCAAAAAACTGACCTTGCCGCGAGCGGAGTGTGAACCATGTACTGTCCTGAATGCGGAAACGAGATACGAGCCGAACTTAACTACTGCAACCGGTGCGGCTCTCAGGTTGAGAGGAACTCTCCCGAGAATCGCTCCGTAGCGCACAACCTTTCAAACGCGCTCGGTGCCGTCGCTGTATTCGGCATTTTGGGATTCATTGCGATGTTATGGGTGCTCCTCAGAAATGACATCGTCTGGGCCGGCGCCGTCTGGATCTGCCTCTTTTACCTCATGACCGTTTTCGGCATCTGCGCGATGATGATCAAGCAGATCGCCACACTTACGGGCACTCAGCGAAACACAAGGCGCGCTATTCCCGCTTGGCGCCCGGAGAAGGAGCTTATGTCACCCACGACCGCACAGCTTTTCGAACCGCGTGAACCGGCCAGTGTCATCGAACATACCACCCGCACTCTCGATGAAGTAGCGATTCCGAGGAAATAACCTATGCACTGTCCGCATTGTGGTAATACCGTTAACAAAGGCCTCAAATACTGCAATAGCTGCGGTGTGCGCCTCGGCAGTCTAGACGAAGACAAAGATGGAACGCCGGGCAAAATGCTCGACAATATCTTGACTACACTGTTTCTGACGGTGATGTTTGGCTTTGGGATCCTTGTCGGATTGGTTGCCGTGCTTTTGGGTAATGGTGTCCCTACCCAGCTTGTAACCATAATCGTTATTGCCTATCTGGCCGCCATATTCGGTGTCTGTTTCATGCTTGTTAAGCAGGTACCGAAACTCATCGACGCGAAACTAAAAAGTTTGAATATTCCCACCGGCGAATCCTCGGTACCGCAGTTAAAGCCGCTAACCACGGCACAGCTCGAGGAACATCGCGAACCGGTGATGAGCGTTACCGACCACACTACCCGCACTTTAGAGAACACTCCGCTGAAAGAGCGGTCCTAAAAGCTCTCTACCTCGATTAGATCGCGTTTTTCGGTCCTGACCTTGACAATCGCCTTTACCGCCAGGTAGATCGCCAGGAGAATAAGTGCAAGCGACGCCAGCCCGTTGATCAGCTTTACATCAAAGCCCGACGATGCTGCCAAATTACCATAAACCATCAATCCAAGAGCCCAAAAAGTGATCGTAAGTACGAAGAGCATCGGCAGCAGCGTAAAGGCTATTCGTTTTCTGGCCTGATAAAGCCAGTACGTGATCGAGAGAAGTGTCAGTGCAGCCAGCATCTGATTTGACGCCCCGAAAAGCGTCCAGAAATCGAGATACGAACCCGGCCGAGCAAAGAAAATGAGCACGAACGGCACCGCTACCGTAGCCAGCGTGCCGATAACCGCCCCAACCCTGCCCGGTATCCCAAATATCTCCTGCACGATGTACCGGCCCAGCCGCATACAGACATCAAGCGTATCGAAAACGAAGGTTGAGAACGCCATCGCCCCGAATGTGATCGCGAACTGCAAATTCTCTTTACCGATCAAAATGGTCAGAAAATTACCGATGCCATTGCCGTAGATCTTGCCGGGCGCAAAGCTTTTGCCGTCCGGGCCAAAGATCATTTCGTTCGACGCCGTCATAACTATCACGACGGCTATAAAAGCGACGAACCCTTCAGCCAGCATGCCCCCGTAACCGATCGGGCGAACGTGCGATTCTTTGTCGATCTGCTTTGAGGTTGTGCCTGAGCAGACGAGCCCGTGAAATCCTGAGCATGCGCCGCAGGCAATAGTTACGAACAGAAAAGGGAACAGCATGCCCGTCATACCGCCAACATCCCACGATTTGAACGATGGCTGCTGTATCTCAAACCCGCCAAAGAAAACGCCGATCACGCCGATGGCGATAGCCGCATACAAGACAAATCCGCCGAGGTAGCCTCGCGGCTGCAGCAAAAGCCAAACCGGGACCAGCGAGGCCGCGATGCAGTAAAGAAGTATGATTATCGACCAGGTCAGATGTCCGAAAGCCAGCACATTTGAGAATTGTGTTCCGAGATATGCGAGCACAAAAACGGCCGGGACAAAAATGATCGTGGAAAGCCAAAGGGGCGGCCGAATAAATCTTTCGACGAGGCCGAGCAGGATCGAGAGGCCCAGATACATTAAGCTCGCGATCGCCACGGCACCCCCCGGGTTAAATCTCGTCTCTCCGGCCAGTGCTTCGTCACCGGAAACAAAAGTCCCCGCCGTAATATCGGTGAACGCGACGATGATGTAAATGAGAGCGATGAAAATAAATCCCATCATCGCCCGCCCGGCACCGAGCCCCAGTTTTTCTTTTGTGATCTCGGCGATGCTTAGGGCACCATGTCGAACGGACGATGCCAGGGCGGCAAAATCGTGCACGGCGCCGATGAGCACGACGCCCAGCGCGATCCACAGTAGCGATGGGAGCCATCCGAAATAGACACACGCCAGGATCGGCCCCGCAATCGGGCCCGCCGCAGCGATGGCCGAGAAATGCTGCCCAAACAGGTAGAACGGCTTTGTCGGAACAAAATCCACGTCATCGTTTACCTGGTTTGCCGGAGTTGGCCGTGTGTCGTCGAGCTTAAACTGACGTGCGACCCAGCGGCCGTACGCGAAATATCCAAAAACAAGCCATGCAACGAAGACGATCGCGAGAATGGTCAACATATATACCGATTTTCGAAGCGGTCAGATAGGAAGCGAAACAAATTTACGATATTTTTGCTATTAAGCCAAACGGATTTAGATATGGAAAACACAAAATCGATCCAGGAAATATATTCGCCGCAGGGCATCTGCTTCGGCTGCGGCCCGGCGAACGAGAAAGGATTGCGGATACGGAGTTTTGCTGAGGGCGACGATTTCGTTGCCGAATGGCATGCCGAACCTCATCACCAGGCATTCCCCGATGTCTTGAATGGCGGAATAATCGGCGCACTACTCGATTGCCATTCCAATTGGGCCGCCGCCTATCACTTGATGAAAAAACGCGGAGAAACTGAGGCTCCGTGCACGGTGACCGCGGAATTTCACGTCAAGCTGCTCCGGCCCACACCCGTTGACGGGCCGATTACCTTAAAAGCGAGGGTCGTCGAATCTACCGACGACCGTGCAACCGTCGAGGCTGAACTCATCGCCGGCGGCAAGGTCTGCGATACATGCCGCGGTACGTTCGTCGCCGTCAAGGAAGGCCACCCCGCTTATCACCGTTGGTAACGGTTCTTTGGCCCGCGAAATCGCAAAAGATACGAAAATTGGAAATCAGAATCTTTTTTCGCGTATTTTGCGTGTTTCGCGGGCAGATCTATTGATTGTCGCCGAGGACCTTCCTCATCTGCCGCGCGAATTCGTCCGCTAGCCCCAACTTTTCCATCCACGCTGTCTGCTCCGACATCAGCCGGGGCAAATGCACGACATCCGACAGCGCATAATCGACCAGCTCGTCTGTCCATATACCGTCCCAACGGCGAGTAAATTTCGCCCGCTGGGATTTATCCAGGTCGACGGCGAAGTAACGGTAAAGGGTCTCGGCAAGTGATGAAGATTGTTTTGCCCCGCGTGTCAGTACCTTTTCCGCGATCATCGTGTCGAATAAATTACTGACCGCGTATCCGGAATCGGTCAGGAACTCGAGGTCGAATTTTGCATTGTGAAATATTTTTGTGATCGCCCCATCGCTCAATATGTCGGCCAGCGGGCCGAGCTCGACGCCTTCGCTAATAGGCACCAGGACGTTAAATTCGCCGTCCGAAAACTGGATCGAATATAGACGGCCACTGCTTGAGGTAAACCCGGAAGTTTCAGTATCGCAGCCGAGAGCTGAGGCCCCGGCGAGAATCTGATATGCCTGCTGGATCTCATCTAAAGTACGTGCGACAAGAACATTCATTGGGTAAATTGTAGATCACTAGACAAACGGCGAAAAACCCGTTAACAATTAATGCTGAAATGCCTGAAATACTTACTGACACAGAAACCCGCATCCTCGGGGCATTGGTCGAAAAACAGCTGACCACGCCCGAGTATTATCCGCTGACGCTCAATTCGCTTGTAGCGGCCTGCAACCAGAAGAGCAACCGTGATCCCGTTGTCTCATACGACGACAAGACCGTCATGGACGCCCTCGAGCGGCTTCGGGACAGAAATCTGGTTTATGTGTTTTACGGCAGCACCAGCCGTGTCGCCAAATATAAGCATATGGTGCCCAGCGTTTACGAGCTCGAACCACCAGAGGTGGCCGTAATGTGTGTGATGATGCTTCGCGGCCCTCAGACAATAGGCGAATTACGAGGCCGCACCGACCGTCTGTATGAATTTGCGGGTTTGGGTGAGGTGCAGGAAACTCTCGACAGCCTCGTCCGCCGGGACGATCCACTCGTAGTAAGACTCGAACGCCAGCCCGGGCAAAAGGAAGCACGGTTCGCACATTTGCTTAATGGTGAGATCGACGTGTCGACATTGCCCCCACCACGTTCTTCCGTCCCCAGCCACTCCCCAGACCCCGGCCGCCTGGAGCAAGTCGAGGCCGATCTTCGGGATCTGCGGTCGGAAATGGAAAGCCTGAGAGCAACGTTCGACGAATTCCGAAAGCAGTTTGAATAGCCGGCAAAGGTCCTGAGGCCGAGATTCGACGTGTACGCCGGGTTTGTGGGTCCGCCCACAGCAAAAAAGAGGCCGCCTTCTCAGACAGCCTCTCTGGGTACGGTTCGTTTTTTCGGTTTTTAGTAGGTGCGACCCATTCTTTTAACACCGATCTTCATCTGAACCATCTGCTCGACCGTAACATTGGGGTCCTCGGCCTTGGCTCGTCGAATGAATTCCGGATCAATATTGAAGATCCGAAATTTCACGATCTCTTCGGCAGACAGATTATCAAAGCCTTGTGATCGCAGGTCGTTAAGAAATTCGGGCGTGACCTTAAAGATCCTGAATTTCACCAGGCCCTCAAATCCCTTATCGGAATAGCCCATTTGGTGGACCTGTCGGACATAATCGGCGTCGATCTTGAAGATGCGTGCCTTGACCAGATCTTCCATTTTAAGGTCGGGGAACCCGCTGGCCTTCATTTCGGCCATGAATTTCGAATCGACCTTGAATATCGACGCCTTGAATAGATCATCAACGTCGAGCGGCCCGAGATCCACCGACCTGAGATCGTCAGCCAATGCGGTCGTGACGTTAAGCAGGGCGGCCGAAAACTGCCTTGCTTCATTACTTTCAGCATGCTTATGATCTGACTTCGTAAAGTCGAACCCGCGAGCACTCATTGCACTGAGGTATCCCTGATCGGGAATGAATTGGAATGTGCCCGTGCCTTTTCCGTTTACAAATGTACCCTCGCACTCGACCGTTCCAGCTTCGCGAACCAGGCGAAAGCGAACCCGGCCATTCTGTGTCTGATCAACAGTCAGGCCCTGAAGGTCCTCGTAGGCAAAGCTTGAGCCTATCTGATTTTTTCCTCTGGTTTGGGTGCGTTCAAATGAAATATGGATCTTTCCGTCCACCTTACTCCTGTCGTGGAGATCGCCGGCTCTTTCGGAACGGGCATCGGCCTTCCACTCGCCCGAAATAGGGGTCTGGGCAATGATCACGTACGAGCCGATCACGATGACTATGAAAGCAATACTGAAAAGGAACTTTGGCAGCTCCACTAAACTCTTGTACATAAAGAAACCTCCAACTCTGACTAATATTAAGTAATTCGCAGTAACATTGGAGAAACACCGGCCGGCGATTCTTTGTGACAACAAAACGGTGCAATAGGATTTACTTGCCCGCAAAACTGTCCAGGGCGTCACCGGGAAACTTGAAATGCTGTTCGTGCGGGTTGGTCTCGACTCCCAAAATCTTTGTAAAAGTCAATTGCACCGAGTTCTGCTTGCTCAAAAAAAGCCGGACCCGATCGTACGGGCCCGGCAGGGATTTTCTTAAACAGATACGATCAATTTCGTCGACGTGGAGCCGCCACTTTTTGCGGCGTTACGTTCTGCTCTTTCTTCAGGCTGTCTATGAGAGCGACCGCATCAGCCTTGTATTTATGCGAGTCCGGAGCGGCACTCGCAAATTGCTGTAGCAAATTAGCACCTTCCTGCAATTTACTTGTGTCATCGTTCATATAGCCAAGATTTACCAGGCTGAGGCCGGCACCAGCCATCGCATCAAGATCGGTGGGTGAGGTTTCGAGTATTTTCTTATAAGCGGCGATGGCGTTCTCCGATTCGCCCGAAACGCGATAGAGGTCGGCAAATGTAAGACTGGCGTCGGCCTTTGCTGCTGCGTCCTGCTCAAACTTCAGGAATTCGGGAATTAGGATCTTTGCCGCCTCGATCATCGCAGGATCGACCTGTTCTGTCCGTACGGCCATTTTGAAGATATCTCGTGAGCCTCTAAGAGTGTTTGTCTTTGCGGTCTCAAAGTTAGCTTTATCTCCGATCTCTGATGCGGGAGCATTCTTTAACACGTTCCACGAAAGCAGGTAACCTGCTGCCGCGTCCGCCAGGTCCTTTCTGGTGCTGCCTAAACCTTCGACCTTCTGCGAAACGTCGGTTGCTTTGATAGCAGAGTTGTAATGATTAACGGCCCTCGCCATCAATGCCGCCCCTCGATTGTTGTGAAATATCGGTGCGCTTCCCACATACTCAGGATCGACAGCGATACCTTCGTCATATTTGGCAATCGCCAGGTCAAAGTTTTTTGCGTTAAAGGCATCATTGCCTTCCTTGATAGCGCGGCCGACGACTTCGTTAACCTTTTCTGCCTGTTTGTTTTTGGCTTCGACCTCTTTGACCTTAGCTTCGTACTCGGCCTGGGCTTTTTTCTGCTCGGCGGTAAGATCGGCCTTTTCCGTCGGGCTCGCCTTTGCGGCCGCGGCTCCCTGCCTAACCTCGTCCTCCGTCAGCCGGCGTCCGTCGCCTGGCTGCACAGTTATCAGCAGACGCTCCTGACCTGCTCTGACACCCGGCAGGTATGTCGGAGTTATTCCCGCCCCGCTGACGGAAAGAAAATAGGTTGAACCGATCTGAAATCCGGCAAAGCTAAATTCCCCATTTTTATTGGTTTTGGCTGATGGCGCGCTGGCCTTGATATCCATCCGATACGGTTCGACAAGGGCGTCGGCCACTGGCTCACGAGTGCCGTCCGGCTTGACCAGCTCTATCTTCCCGGTGACAGGAGCAGTCTGAGCATTAACAAGCCCAACGCCCGCAAAAACGAGAACAAAACCAAAGATTAAAGATTTAATTAATAGACGAGACATTTGAGATCCTCCGATAATGGCAACAGCAAAATTGGCGTTTTTAAGATGCTTCACCGCTGCCTTAAGTTCGATGCATTTAATACCATTCTAAACCAAAAATATTAAAAGCCGAAGACCCCGCGACGCAGGATCGCTTGAGTATTAAGGATGTTAACTGGACCTATGCTATCGTATCCATTTTGATCGGTATGACAGAGAGGATCTTCAATTTTAGTGCCGGCCCCGCGATACTGCCTTTGCCGGTACTCGAACGGGCTCGTGAAGAGATCATTTCCTTTCGCGGCACGGGGATGAGCGTGATGGAATTGAGCCATCGCTCGTCGATCTTTGGCGAAGTTTTAGATGCAGCTGAGGCGGGCCTCCGGAGGCTCTTATCAGTTCCGGATAATTTCAGAATATTGTTCATGCAGTGTGGTGCAACATCGCAGTTTTCTATCGTGCCCATCAACTTCCTGGCCAGCGAAGGGACTGCGAACTATATAGTCACCGGCGCGTGGGGCAAAAAGGCCTTTATCGAAGCAAAACGCCGCGGACAAGCCCGGATCGCCTATACAACAGAAGAGAAACAGTTTACTTCGATCCCTGAACCCTCAGAATTGAAGATCGATCCCACTGCAAATTACGTTCACTACACTTCGAATGAAACGATCGAAGGGGTCGAATTCAAATACGATCTCGATGGCGGGGACGTACCCGTTGTGTGTGATGCCTCGTCAAACATTTTGTCTAAACCGATCGAGATCGAACGGTACGCGCTTATCTACGCGGGTGCCCAGAAGAACATTGGCCCAAGCGGCGTCACGGTCGTGATCATCCGTGATGACATGATCAGCAGGGTCCCGGAGGGACTGCCGCCGATGATGGATTACAGGCTGTTTGCAGAACATCATTCCATGCCAAACACACCCAACACATGGGGAATCTATCTCATCGGCCTAGTATGTGATTGGCTTGAGAGCCAGGGCGGTTTGCAGGCTATGGCTAGAAAAAACCGTGACAAGGCAGAACGGGTGTATGATGCGATCGACACAAGCGTGGGCTTTTACACCGGCCATGCGGATGCTGCGGCTAGATCTAATATGAACGTCACATTTCGACTTCCGACCGCGGACCTCGAGCAGATTTTTATTTCAGAGGCCACGGCGATCGGGCTCGACGGATTGAAAGGGCACCGGTCCCTGGGCGGCATTAGGGCCTCGATCTATAACGCATTCCCAGTTGAGGGCGTCGACCGATTGGTAAGTTTTATGAGTGACTTTGCGCGGCGGAACGGCTAAACCACCGAGCGGAGAACGTCGAGCAAGTCGCCTTCCTCGTCAGGCTGGACAGTCCGAAGGTCGAGCAATACCCGTCCGTTTTCGATCCGGGATACAACGGGCCGGTCGCCTCGCCTTAACGCGTGCTCGATCGATGATGCATTTATGTTTTCATGAGAAACAGCGATAAGTACCGTGTTGAGCTCAGACCCCGGTGCTGCTCCGCCGCCTATGGCCGACACTCCATCGATCATCTCAAACTTGAGTGGCCCGGCGACGTCGATATTCAATTGTGAGAGAAATTTCGCGGCCCGGCCGGCAATTGTTTCTTTGTTTTGAGCGACCATCGACATCACCGGAATGTCATTTTCGGCACCGCGTCGGTATGCGTCGAGCGTGGCCTCAAGAGCGGCATTGGTAAGTTTATCTACCCTCAGAGCCCGGTAAAGCGGGTGGCTTCGAAGCTGTTCGATCAGTTCGCTGCGGCCGGCAATGATGCCCGACTGGGGCCCACCGATCAGCTTGTCGCCGCTGAATGTCACTATATCGACGCCGGCAGAGATCGAACCCGCCACTGTCGGCTCGTCTTTAAGGCCGTAAATACCCAGATCATTTAAGGCCCCCGAACCGATATCTTCGTAGAACAAAATTTCACGCTTTCGCGCTAGCGCGGCTAGTTGAGCGAGCGGCGGGGAAGACGTAAAACCGATGATCCGGTAATTCGATGGGTGGACCCGAAGGATGACACGAGCATCGTCGCCGATGGCCCTTTCGTAATCGGCGAGGCTAGTCCTGTTTGTCGTTCCCACTTCACGTAAGACCGCTCCAGACTGGGCAAGAACGTCGGGGACGCGAAAATCGCCCCCGATCTCCACTAGTTCACCACGCGAGATCACAACTGCTCCGCCGGCCGCAAATACTGTCAATACAAAGAATGCGGCCGCCGCACAATTGTTTACGACGAGGGCCGCTTCGGCGCCAGTCAGATGCCTGATCAGCAATTCACTTTGAGGAGCACGCATACCGCGTTTGCCAGTCTCAAGATCGTATTCGAGTGTGCAGTAGCCCCCAGCTTCTTCGATCAATGCTCGACGCGCGGCTGCCGATAAGGGTGCGCGGCCGAGATTTGTATGGATGATAACGCCGGTCGCGTTGATGACCCTTTTGACCGACATTAATTGTTCGCTGCCCCACAGGTTGGAAAGTTTTTCCTCGGCCTCGTTTAACAACTGGTTCTTTGACGGATTTGCATTCGCCATTGAAACTATATTCTGCCGGATCTCTTCGATTGATCGGCGCGCTAATACGGCGGCGTAACCTTCGCCTGTTGCTCTGCCGACGGTCTGGCCAACCTCTGTCCGGAGCAGCTCGTCTACCGAAGGCAGGAATCGAAGGAGGATGTTTGAAGCAGGAGCCTTCGGCATAGGCAGATTATTCTAACCTATATACAAAAAACTCTGGAATAGCGTATAGGTTAGACGTGTTTTTAAATGGGGCATCATGCTCCCTTCTCGCCACAAGGAATCCAATTATCATGGCAGCTATCGGAAACAACATATACCGGGGTGCTCGGTCAAAAAAGGATGAATCTGTTGAGATCGACCAGCAGCTCGGCCGATTAGAGGACGATATCCGAAAGCTCAAGATCGACTTTGACATCTATTTCAATGGTGGCTCAAAGCGTCCGCCTCTTGAAGCCCGGGCCCGTCTCGAGTCAGTCATTAAGCGGATAGCGGACAATCGAAACCTGTCCTATGCTCAGCGATATTATTACAATACGCTGGTGGCGAGATTTACGTCGTATCGCGAATTATGGCGTCGAACCCTAAAGGCGAAGGGTGTTGAAGCAGGATAACAAAAAAGCGAGCCCCGGGAGGTTCGCTTTTTTGTCCTAAAATATCGATTCCTCTAGGCGACTTTCATTACGTTTTCCGCCTGCGGCCCCTTGGGGCCGTCGGTTACTTCGAACTCGACCTCCTGACCCTGGATCAAGGTCTTATACCCGTCACCGGATATGGCGCTGTAGTGGACGAATATATCCTGTTCGCCCGGCTGCTCTATAAAGCCATAGCCCTTTGCATTGTTAAACCATTTGACCTTGCCGATAGTCTTTGTCATCTCTTCTAATCCTCCTAAAACTGAGTAAATCTAGTTGTCGCTTCGAGTCCGTTTCGAACAGCGAAAATAAAAAACCACGCCACACGCCGACCAGGTTGGGCGGCCTATGGTGCAGCTAAATCTATGTCGCACACTGATTACCAAAAGATCATAAATCTTAAACTGCAAGATCCCCGGATTTTTAATATGTTGTGTTGATAGACGATGGAAATTTAACGGATACTTAATCGTCTGTCAAGAGTTTAATGTTGTTTTTTTCGTCTTGTATCAAAAATTGACATAAATACGGTGATAACCGAAGATAAACCTCATATTTACTTGGAAATTTCCCTTCGCTATGGCGGATCAATACGGAAAAAACTCGCTGCTCTCATACAATGAATATTTGAAAGTCAGGGACCTTCTCAAACTCCAGCAGCCATTATCTGAGCCAGCCAGCCACGACGAATTGCTTTTCATCGTGATTCATCAAACTTACGAATTGTGGTTCAAGCAGATCCTTCACGAACTGGATGCGACGATCAAATGGCTGGGCGAGGGGAGAATGTTCAGAGCCAATCATAGTCTGCGCAGCGTTGTTTCGATCGAGCGAATACTAGTCACGCAGATCCACGTCCTCGAATCGATGGCGCCTATCGGATTTTTGGAATTCAGAGATAAGCTCAATCCGGCGAGTGGATTTCAGTCGATGCAATTCCGTGAACTGGAATTTGCCTCCGGCGCAAAGGACGAAAAGATACTCGCGACTTTCAGCGACGATGAATTTGCGCTCGCGAGGCTCACCAGACGGCTAAATGAACCCAGCCTTGCGGATGCCTTTTGGACCTTGGTGCAGACAAACGGACATCCGATCGCAGACCACGATGAAAGAGTCTCGGCGGTGGTCGAGATACTGACGCATCCGGAAAAATATGCCGAGCTGTACAATATGCAGGACCTGCTGATCGAGCACGACGAGCTCGTCGTATCTTGGCGCTATAACCACATCCTGATGGTCGAGCGCATGCTGGGAATGAAACGGGGAACGGGCGGATCAGAGGGTGTTGGATATTTAATGACGACCTTAACGAAGAAGTTTTTTCCCGAACTGTGGGAGGCACGCACGCATCTAAAAATTTAATCCGTGATCGAATTGACGAAATGAAACGCGTTTTCACCTTTGTTGCTCTAATCTTTTTGGCCGCGGCCGGCTACGGCCAGTCCGTCACCGTAACGATCATGCACGTTAATGACGTTTACCAGTTTGCCCCTGTCGAAGGCGGCAAGCGGGGCGGGTTGGCCCGTGTGCTCACCTTGAAGAAAGAAGCTCTGAGCGAAAATCCGCACACGATATTCACGCTCGGGGGTGACACACTCTCGCCATCTGTTGAAACCCGCACCTATCGCGGGGCCCAAATGATCGACGCATGGAACGCTTTGGGCCTCGACTATGCTGTTCTTGGCAATCACGAATTTGATATCACCACCGCTGAGTTGCTCGAGCGGATCAAAGAGTCTAAATTTCAATGGCTCGGGGCGAACGTCGTCGACGCGAAAACCGGCAAGATATTTGCCGGTCTGCCTCCATATGTCGTTCGCGAATTCGCCGGCATCAAGATCGGCATTCTCGGCCTGCTCTTGCCGGAAACCAAGGAAACATCATCAATGGACGATTCGCTCAAGGTAACCGATTTTTGCACGGTTGCAAGAGAGCAGGTCCGCCGAATGAGGCGAAACGAAAGGGTCAATGCCGTTGTCGGATTAACACACATGTTTATGGCACAGGACAAGCAGCTCGCCCGATGTGCCGATCTGGATCTTATCCTCGGGGGCCACGAACACACCTTACTTCAGTCATCAGCGAACGGAACGCCCATATTTAAAATGACAGCGGACGCCCGTGAGGTCGGCAAATTCAACCTGAATTTCGACGCCAGGACAAAACGTCTAACGAGCATCGACTGGGAGATAATGCCGGTCACCGACGCGATACCCGACGCTCCCGAATTTGCCGCTGTCTTTGACAAGTATAAGGAACTGCTTGAAACGCTCGCGCAACCGGTCGGACGCACCTCAGAACGCCTGGACGCGCTTTCGCTTTCGAGCCGGACGAAAGAAACCAATGTTGGCAATTTCATTGCCGATGCGTATCGAAAGGCGGCCGATGCTGATATAGGTTTTGTAAATGGCGGCTCGATCCGGGCCGACCTGTTATACGAGCCCGGAATTTTGACCAAACGGGATGTGATATCGATACTCCCGTTCAATAACCCGATCGTTAAGGTCGGGGTCTCGGGACAACTGTTAAAACAAATACTCGAGCACGGTGTCGCCCGCAGCGGGCCGGGCGAAGACAGCGAACCAGGCCGCTTTCCTCAGGTGTCCGGGCTGAAGGTCGAGTTCGATCCGCGAAAGCCGGCCGGCAGCCGGGTGATATCCGTTGCCGTCGGGGGCGCGCCGCTCGAACCTTCGAAAACCTATACGATCGCTACCTCGGACTTTCTTGTCACACGAGGCGGTGACGGATATACGATGTTCAAGGAAGGAAAGATCCTGATCGACGCCTCGACCGCTCCTAAAGACTCGGAGGTTTTTGAAAGGGCCATAAGGTCCGCGCCGGATTCGACCATCTCACCGGTGGTCGAGGGGCGCATTACGCGCGTTAACTAGATCACTTGCTCTCATTGCCGAGCCTGTCAATACTCTTTACGACTACTTTGTCTATTTTTCTATCTGCAGAGAGCGATATGGATCGCTGGCTCGCAGGTATTACAGAATAGCTCCAGCCGTTTTTGTCCTTTGCATAAACAACAAACCAAAATGCTTTTTTTCTACCTTTTTCGATCCATCGGACGCGGACGTATCTATCATCCCGGCTGATCGAGACCCTTGGCGAAGCCGGTTTTGTTGATTTGATCCACGGAAACGTCGGGATTATCGCGTCACGTTGGTATACCGATTCAGTAAGACTCTTTTGGATTCCGCCAAGATCGTTACGCAGCGATCTCTGGCTGAAAAAGATCGCGCCCTTCGTGGTTGCCGAGCCACGGGTTTTCTCGATTTGCGATGCGATCTCCCCGGCATTAAATGTAGGTGTCGATCCGACACGATAGGCGGCGATGCCGGGCCAGATATGGCGGTTCCTGATGTTTTGCGATTTCCACCAATCAAGCAATACCGGAAAGCTCTGGCCTTTCCTCGCGGTTTCCCAGTAGAGCTGCGGTGCCAGGTAGTCAACAGTTCCGTCCTGCAGCCATTTGCGGGCGTCGGCATAGAGCTCGGCATAGGCATTAAAGCCGGCAATGTCTTTTTCCGGCATCGGCTGCCAGATGCCAAAGGGGGAAATACCGTAAACAACCTTCGGCTTGATCCGCTTGATCTCACGGCCGACCGACTCGATAAACGTATTCACATTCAGGCGCCGCCAGTCGTCACGCCCCAGCGTGCCGCCGCCAGCCTGATATTTATGCCAATTCTGCTCGTCGGGAAAATCGATCTTTTTCCCAGCCGAGTCCGTCTCGGCATACGGATAAAAATAATCGTCAAAGTGTACTCCGTCGATGTCATAGCGGCGAACGACATCGGCGATCACATTTAACGAGTGCCGCTGGCCGGCCGGATCGGTCGGGTCGAGCCACATGTAGCGGCCGTATTGCCGGACGATCGCAGGCTGTTTTTTCGAGACATGGTCGTCCGAGATAGTCTTAGCAGACGGATGGTAAGCACGATACGGATTGAACCAGGCGTGTACAAGAATACCGCGTTTATGAGCCTCGGCAACTAGAAACGCAAGGGGATCGAATGCCTGCCCTCTTCCCATCTGCCCGGTCAAAAACTCGGACCATGGTTCGAGTTCGGAGTGATAAAGCGCGTCCGTCATAGGCCTGACCTGAAAGATCACAGCGTTGAGTCGAAGCTTTTTGGCCAAATCCAGGATCGCGATCAACTCTTCCTTCTGCTGCTGGGCCGATAGGTCCTTCTTCGTGGGAAAATCGATATTACTAACGGTGGCAACCCAGACGGCCCGGAATTCACGCTCCGGTTTCGGCATATCCTGCGAGGCGATCGAGGCCGGAATGACACTTAAGACGATGATGAGCGTTAGGATGTGTTTCATACGAAAACAGAGAATACTTCGTTAGAGTATAGTTTTCCTTTCCGCGTAAGCTTCATTTGGCTATCGCTGACCGTTACTAGTTCGGCGCCGATAAGATCATTGATCTCCGCGGAGTATTTTTCCAGAAGATCGACGCCAAACCGTTTCTGATATTGATCGAGATGAACACCATCATCCATTCGCAATCCTAGAAACGCGAATTCGGACATCTGGTCGATGTTCTCTCGCATCACTTCGCAAGTATTTCCTGTTTCGAGCAACTCTACATATTTGGCTGTGTCGCGTTCATTGGCATACCGCTCGCGGCCGTCGAATGAATGGGCCGAGACGCCAAAGCCGAAAACCGGATCAAGC
>JBGSXN010000009.1:0-5410 GCA_041751355.1 Pyrinomonadaceae bacterium | reverse complement strand
TTCGATCTCGTCGGCACTACCACAGTAGCTGAGGCTGCGGCGATAATACGTGTCGCCGACCTGTTGATCGCGAATGACATGGGATTGGCCCATATCTCGCCGGCGGTGGGCACCAAGACCATCGTGATCTTTGGCCCGACCAATCCGCAGACGACGGGCCCTTTCTCAAGCGACGCTGAGATTATCCGCCACGACGTGCCCTGTGCCCCTTGCATGTTGCGCGAATGCCCGATAGATCATCGATGCATGACGCGAATAACCCCCCAGGCGGTTCTCGAAATCGCTAACAGGCTTCTGGCTACCGAGGAGATATATGAAACGACCGGCAGTCTTTCTTGACCGAGACGGCACCATAGTCGAAGAGGTGAATTATCTCTCACGAGTCGAGGACGTGAGATTGTTTCCCTACGCCGTTGAAGCGATCCGGATACTGAAGAATCTCGGATATCTGATAATAGTTGTGACTAATCAGTCTGGGATCGGCCGCGGGATCTACAGCGAGGAAGAGATGCATAGCATACACAATGAGATCCAGACTGGCCTCGGGGGAACTATCGACGGATTCTATTTTTGTCCGCACGTTCCTGCCGAGGAATGCGATTGTAGAAAGCCGTTCACTGGAATGATCGATGCAGCGTGTGTGGATAATCCGATTGATCTAACCCGATCATGGATGGTCGGGGATAAAAATATTGACGTCGAAACAGGACACAAGGCGGGAGTTTTAACTATATTGGTCGCAACAGGTTACGGTGCTGAGCATAAAGGATCACTGAAAGTACAGCCGCACGTATTCGCCCGAGATCTCAGAGAAGCCGCAAAGCATATAGCCAATGTTTCCCAGTCGGCTTAAGTACCAGTTCGACAGCGGCGATCAAACTCGTCCAAAGTCATCATCGAGCCGCTCAATGTCATCTTCGCCGAAATAATCCCCCGTTTGGATCTCGATAAACACAAGGGTTTCAGTTGGATCCGGATTCTCTACTCGGTGTGCCTCAAGCACCGCAATGTCAACCGTTTGCCCCGAAGAGACTAGTATTTCAACGTCATTTAATGTTACTTTAGCAGTGCCTCGCACGATGAACCAGTGCTCGGCTCGGCGTGAATGCCGCTGGTAACTCAGACGCTTTTCAGGCCAGACCTCGATCCTCTTTACTCTGAACGTATCGCCCTCGTCCAGAATGATAAAACGTCCCCATGGCCGCTCATCTGACTCGAGTGGAAAGTTCTGATCTTCTTTATTTTTCATTTTGCCGTTGAGAAATATGGTCAGTTTAGACGAAACAGCCTCGACAGCCAATTCAAAACAGGTCCAAAGTATCCAGACGCTGATAATTGGCCGTCTGATGATCATCTTTCTTTTGCTGGTCACGAGTTGGATCTGGTACAGCGGTACGTTGAGACTTTCGTTCGAAAATTTTCCGCAGGGCCTGTTTTTGGTTTTTCTCATTTCGGTCGGGCTCACGATCATTTATTTTTTTCTCCTCAGGCTCAGCGAAAACCTGGCCCTACAGGTACGCATACAGTTTTTTCTCGATGCACTTTTAATTACATGGCTCGTATGGCGAACCGGTGACCTCACATCGCCCTATATAACTCTGTACATCGTCCTGATAAGTGTCGCGAGCATATTTTTACGGCCAAACGCGACATTATTAACGGCCGGTGTTTGCACGGTAATGTTTGTGATGCTGGCAACCCTGTCTCTGACCGGAGCGATCGAAACGTCGGGTCCTATTCTCGAGGCAGGAAAGGCAAGCCAGGTGATCAGCTTTCATGTGGTCGCACTTCTGGTCGTAGGATTGTTGGCGTCGCGGCTATCAGAAGGGAGGTCTTCAGGGCTGGAGCTGCGAAAAACCGCCCAAACCCTGGCCAGTCTCCGTTTACTTCACGAACGAATAGTCGAGTCGATTCGATCGGGTCTGATCACCACAGACCTCGAGGGCGTAATTTTTACCTCGAATACCGCGGCAAACGAAATAACGGGATTTCGTTCCGAACAGATGAGCGGCACATCTATATATGATCTGTTTGGGGACATTCGCGAGCCGATCGACCTCTCGCTGGCGGCTGCCGGTGATGGAGAACAGCTTCCCCGTTTTGAAGCCAACCTGCGAACACCCGATGGGTTCGCCGTCAGGATCGGCTTCAGCGTCTCTTTGTTATTCTCTGAGTCCCGCGAGGCTACCGGCCTGATAATTACATTCCAGGATCTCACTGAGATCCGATCGATGGAAGAAAGCGTAAGACGCAAGGATCGGCTGGCTGCGGTCGGCCGTGTTGCGGCCGGGCTTGCTCACGAGATCCGCAATCCGTTGGGTGCGATGCGGGGTGCCATCCAGGTTCTCGAATCGAGCACGAAGCCGGAATCAATGCAGGCAAGTTTGATGGAGATCATTCTTAAAGAGTCGGACAGGCTAAATGACATCATCACTAATTTTCTCGGCTATGCCCGGCCAGCCGCCGGCGAATTCATCGAGACCGACATTCGCGAGGCCGTAATGGATACAGTCACGCTATTAAAACATAGTCCGGACGTGAAGGACTCGCACCAGATAACCACTGACCTGGGTGACTTTCCATCTGTCATTTCGGCGGACCCGACACAGCTAAAACAGATATTTTGGAACCTGGCACGAAACGCTCTTCAGGCGATGCCCAACGGGGGAACGCTGAATGTCGCGACTGAGCCGCTTCCGAATAACCGCATACGGATACGATTCGACGACACCGGACACGGGATGACGCCCGAACAGGTGGAGCAGCTTTTTGAACCTTTTTCGAATTCAACCTCTGGCGGCACCGGCCTTGGCTTATCGATCGTCTATCAGATCGTTAAAGACCATAACGGTGCCATCAACGTACGAAGCCGCGAGGGTAAGGGTACAGTCATTACCGTGGAGTTGCCCCGGGACAATCGACGTGTTTCGGCTGGGCCGGCTAAAAACCTGAGTCAGACGGGAGAGCATTCAAAATTGACCGATTTCCTGAATGTAGAGTATAAGGATACTGAGGTTTCATCCTGAATCCCACAAACCTATAATAAGATTGTCGTGATAGATGGCTATTTCTGGATAGAATACGGCGTTACAAAATGGCAAGAATACTTATCGTTGATGACGAACAAAGCTTCCGGCAACTATTAACGCTGGTGTTTGAGAACGAAGGCAATTCTGTGCGGACCGCTATGAATGGCCGCCAAGCCCTCGCTTTGCTCGAAGCCGAACCCGCCGACGTCATTATTTCGGATGTGAAAATGCCGGACATGGATGGGATCGAGATGCTCCGGGCGGTCCGCGAGACCCAGCCCGACCTCGGCGTGATCCTTATGACCGCATTTGCCTCAGTCGAAACGGCACGCGAAGCCTTTAAGCTGGGGGCTGACGACTTTATTCAAAAACCGTTCGATGTCGAAGAGCTAAAGCTGATCGTTAAGAAGACGCTGGAAAAGCAGGCTCTTATCGATGAGAATCGGGCCTTTAAACGTGCCCAGCGAGAACGAGGAAGCGTCAAGAACATCGTTGGCACCTCTGCCAAGATGAACGCTATCTTTCAGATGATTGAAACTGTCGCGCAGGTCCAATCAACCGTTTTGGTCACCGGCGAAAGCGGTACAGGTAAGGAATTGGTGGCACGAGCTATTCACGATCTCGGCCGGAGAGCCGAAAAGCCATTTATTTCGATAAATTGCGGTGCTTTTACCGAAACCCTGCTCGAGTCCGAACTATTTGGCTACGTTAAAGGAGCGTTTACGGGTGCAAACACAAACCGTAAGGGCCTGTTCGAAGCCGCGGACAGCGGAACGATATTCCTGGATGAGATCGGCGAGACATCGCCCTCAATGCAGGTAAAGCTGTTGCGAGTGCTTCAGGAACGGCGGGTTCGCTCAGTCGGTGCTCATGATGAAGTGGCGATCGATACCCGAGTAATTGCAGCGACCAATCGAGACCTAAAGAAAATGTGCGAGGACGGATCGTTCCGCGAGGACCTTTATTATCGGATCTCGGTCATCCCCATTCATCTGCCTCCGTTGCGCGAGCGAGCAGACGACATTCCGGACTTGATCGACCATTTTGTCAAAAAATTCTGCGATCAGGCCGGCAAGGACCTGTCTATCTCTCCGAAGACCGTCCAGATCCTCGAGAAATACGCCTGGCATGGTAATGTTCGTGAGCTTGAGCATACTATCGAGCGTGCCGTCGCGCTCGAACCGACCGACGAAATACAGCCTGAAAGACTGCCCGACCACGTTACAAACTACAATCCGGAACGGATCTCGGCCGAATTTGACCTGCCCGAGTCCGGAATCAATCTCGCCAGCCATCTCGATAATCTTGAGAAAACCTACGTTGTCGAGGCTCTCCGAAATACCGGCGGCAACCAGACCCGTGCGGCCGAGCTGCTCCATATGCCTGTCCGTTCACTGCGTCATCTGCTGGACAAGCACAGCATCCGCAGCCTTTCGGCTCAAATGCGGATCGAGTCGTGAGTCGTGAGTCTTGAGTCTTGAGTCTTGAGTCTTGAGTAGGAATCGGGCTATAAGTTTATAGACTTTAGACTATAGACTCCAGATTCATCGCTCCAGACTCAGCTTCACCCCGTCGTTAGCAGAGAGTTTTGCGCAAGGAAAACAGCATCCTGCTGATTTCGTCCAACGAGCTGTAAAGACTGCCGAATGTTTCGGTGGTTATGTAATTGAGATCAAGAGCGATGTATAGGTGTGATTGAACTTCGTAAGACGATGCGTGCGCTATATTCAAGTAGTTCGCGAATTCTCGGTCCGAATTCCTTCCGAACCCCTCTGCGATATTTGCCATGACAGAAATGCTCGCCCGGCGGATCTGACTACGTAGATCATAGTCTTTCGAAAACTCGCCCTTTATGGATTCCTGATAAATGGACCTGGTCACAGCCCTTGCTTTTTGCCACGCCAAAATGTCTTCAAACTTTCTAAAAGCCCCCATTTTTTTCTCCTCTTTCTGAAATGACGGAATCCGCCCAGCACAGATGTCGGAAAAATGCTACAAAACTAAACATTCGTTTTCAATGGTTCTCTTCCTAAAATTTGGCAAATCCCTCCTCCAGACTCCTGACTCCCGACTTCCTCACTGACACTTATTGTCAGCCCGGCATTGCCAAAATCTGTTAATTTTGCATTTCAGTACAAATTTTAGAGCCGCCAAACGTCTGCTCCCAAAAACCGTAACCGCTTCCTACTCAAGACTTAAGACTCGCTCGACTCCAGACTCCTCCCTTGGCACGCCTCTTGTACTACAACTAGCGGCCTGGGAAAGGTACAAGATATTCAAACTTTAGGAGATTGTGAAATAGAAATGAAAAATCAGAAAGGTTTCTCGCTTATCGAACTTTTGATCGTTGTTGTGATCATCGGCATTATCGCCGCGATCGC
>JBGSXN010000008.1:0-4497 GCA_041751355.1 Pyrinomonadaceae bacterium | reverse complement strand
TTTTCGAAATGCATCATCTGCGTCAAAAATGCCGCCAACGCCTATGATCGGAAGGGTACCTTTGGAATGACGATAGATCGTCGAAACTACTTCGGTCGAGCGCTGCTGAAGTGGACGGCCGCTTAAGCCCCCGGGTCCGATTCGCCGTGCATCGTCGGCGTTGATACCTTCGCGGGACGTAGTAGTATTCGTAGCGATAATGCCCGCTATCCCCAAGCGTAGGCAAATTTCCACGATCTCTTCGATATCTGCTTCCCCACGGTCCGGGGCGATCTTTACAAGTATCGGCACGCGGCCCTGGCTGCGATCCCGGATAGCACCGAGAAGAAGATCGAGATTCTCCGAACGCTGCAGATCTCGAAGTTCAGGCGTGTTCGGTGAAGAAACATTGATGGCGACATAGTCAGCGAATGGGCTCACCAAGTCAAAAGTTTGAAGATAATTCTCGATCGCTCTCACATTTGGCACCTCTTTGTTGCGACCGATGTTCACTCCGAGAATATACGATTTTCGATCTAGTTTCTTCAGCCGATTAGCCACGGCGACAGCACCGTCATTATTAAATCCGAGCCGGTTTATCAACGCATTTTCATTAGGCAGCCTAAATAACCGCGGTTTCGGATTACCCTTCTGCGGCTCGAAGGTAATGGTCCCTACTTCGACAAATCCGAAACCCAGGTCCGCGAGCTGCTCAACCGCGATGCAGTTCTTATCAAAGCCGGCCGCCATCCCTACTGGGTTGGCGAATCTCAACCCGAACCTTTCTATTTCGCCGAACGCGCTTGCAGCATCTGCCGGTGTGGGTCCCCCTAAGTCCATCTTTGCGGCCACACCCGATCTCAACGCCGACATACCGATATCGTGAGCCGGTTCGGCGTCGAGGCTGAACATCGCCGGTTTGACCAGCTTTTCCCAAAGCAATGACATATTAAAAGTTTCGATTTTAACGGAACCGGCAGGTATTGAGAAACATCTCGCTATCTTCTTTGAACTTTGAAGTTTGCTTTGCTACGATTTGCCACTAATGGGTGACGAAATCAACTTGGTAGAAAAATCGCGAATAATGGACGCGGCGGCGATGAAACGGGCTATTGAACGCCTGTCGTCCGAGATCGTCGAATCAAATCGCGGTGCCGATGATCTTTATTTGGTGGGTATCCGTAGACGCGGGGTACCCATTGCAGAACGCATCGCCAAACGAATTGAAGCTCTTGAGGACCAGGCACCACTCTACGGAATTCTTGATATAACGCTTTACCGCGACGATCTCTCGACTGTTGGGACCAACCCGATCGTGAACCGCACTGAACTGGAACATGACATCGAGGGAAAGAGCGTGGTACTGATCGATGATGTGCTCTATACGGGCCGAACGATTCGGGCAGCTCTCGATCAGCTTATGGATTTCGGCAGGCCGAAACGGGTCCAGCTCGCGGTTCTGATCGACCGCGGCCGCGAACATCGCGAATTGCCGATACAGGCCGACTTTATCGGCAAGCTGGTCCCGACAAAGCACACGGAGATCATAAAGGTCATGCTGAAAGAATTCGATGATGTAGAGGCCGTGGGTATATTCGAGCGACCATCGGGTGAATAGGAGCAGGGCTTATGCCTTGTTTTTTTTTGGTCTGACATCTGGATAATTCGCAATGGGTCTGATGGATAAGCCATATCGCCGCAGAGATCTACTGGGAATCCGCGATCTTACCGCGGACGAAATAACCGGCATTCTCGATACGGCGGAAAATTTCAGCGAGATCTCTACCCGCGAGGTCAAGAAAGTCCCCGCCCTTCGCGGCAAGACGGTGATCAATCTCTTTTTCGAGGCCTCGACCCGTACCCGCACCTCGTTCGAACTTGCCGCAAAACGCCTGTCTGCCGATGCCGTTAACATCAGTGTTTCGTCATCCAGCCTGTCAAAGGGCGAAACACTCATCGATACCGCAATGAATCTTGATGCAATGGCGCCCGACTGCATAGTCGTCCGCCATTCAAGTGCCGGCGTGCCGCATCAGCTTGCAAAGGTCAGTCGGGCAGCGGTCATCAATGCCGGCGACGGGTCAAATGAGCATCCCACACAGGCCCTGCTCGATGCGATGACGATCCGCGAACATAAGAAGACGATCGCAGGCCTCGAGGTGGCAATAGTCGGGGATATCCTCCACAGTCGGGTCGCGAGGTCAAACATACATTTACTTACAAAGCTCGGTGCAAAGGTTAGGGTCGCGGGCCCAAAACCTCTTGTGCCCGCGGATTTTCAGCATTTAGTTGAGAACGGACTCGAAGTCTGTCCGCACATGGAGGACGCGGTCCGCGGAGCCGATGTGGTGATGATCCTCAGGATACAGCGTGAACGACAGGACTCGGCCTTTTTCCCGACGCTTCGCGAATACGCCGTCCATTACGGGCTCACAAATGAACGGCTTGACCTTGCCAAAAAAGACGCGATAGTTTTGCATCCCGGCCCCATGAATCGCGGCATTGAGATATCCTCGGACGTGGCCGACAGCTCGCGTTCGCTGATATTGGATCAAGTAAAATACGGCGTTGCGGTCAGGATGGCCGTGCTGTATCTTTCTACAGGCGGCAGCGCCGAACCCCCAGCAAGAGGAGATTAAATATGAATATGAAAAAGTACTTGTATATATCGCTGATCATAACCCTTTGCTCCCTCACAACTCTGTCCCAGGCGTCTTCGGCCCCGGTAGTCTTCACCGAAAAGGACCGTGAATTCGCTTTGAAATATCTGAATGACACGAAAGACGATTTTGTAAAGCAGCTGACCGGCTTGTCGGAGGCACAATTGAACTTTCGCGCAGCAGAGGGCCGCTGGACCATCGGCGAGATAGCCGAGCACATCATCGTTGTCGAGAGCGCGTTGATGGGCATGTTCAATGCTCCGACGGCAAAGAGGTCTTTCGGTGCCGATGTGCCGCGGGTCGCTGATACGGCTATTGTTCTGGCCATCACGAACCGAGGACAGAAATTCACCGCCCCTGAGCAGGTACGACCAAACGGCCGCTGGAAAACCCGGGACGAACTGCTCTCTAATTTTGAGAAAACCCGCGGCGCTACTATCGAATGGATGAAGGCCAACAAGGAAGACCTTAGAAGCACTTTTGTTAGGAGCCCCATGGGAATGGTCGACAGTTTGCAGGCCATGCTATTCCTGACCGGCCACAGCGACCGACATCTCGCGCAACTGAAAGAGGTAAAGTCTGATCAAAAGTATCCGGCGAAATAGAAGCACCTTACCGATCGAATGAAACTCTTAATCGCTAACGGCCATCTTATCGACCCGGCCGCACAGGAAAACACCGGAATGTCCGTCCTTGTCGAAGACGGGAGGGTTAGCGCCTGGCTCAGCCATTCTGATCCGGTACCGGATGACGCCGAGGTTTTCGATGCGACCGGACTGGTGGTCGCCCCGGGTTTCATCGACATGCACGTCCACCTTCGCGAGCCCGGGCAGGAGCACAAGGAAACAATCGCTTCCGGATGTGCCGCGGCGGTCGCGGGCGGATGGACCAGCGTGTGCCCGATGCCCAATACCCAGCCCGTCAACGATAATGCCGCGATCACGCGGTATATGATCGAGCAGGCCGAGCGGGCCGGGCTCGCCAACGTTTTTCCCATCGGAGCAATTACGAAATCATCCGACGGCGTCGAACTTGCCGAAATGGGCGAAATGAAAGCGGCCGGTGCGGTTGCTGTCTCTGACGACGGCCGTCCGGTGCCGAATGCCGGTACGATGCGTCGGGCGATGCAATATGCATACGATTTTGACTTGCCTGTGATCGACCACTGCGAAGACAAATCGCTGTCGTCAGGCGGCGTCATGCACGAGGGCCGGGTTTCGCTGCGACTTGGGCTCAAGGGCATGCCTGCTCTCGCCGAGGAGATCGACGCAGTCCGCGACATCCTGATCGCAAAAGAGACTGGTGCCCACATCCACATCGCGCATGTGTCTACGAAAGGCACGATAGATGCGATCCGCCAGGCTAAAGCCGATGGAGTCAGGATCACATGTGAGGTAACTCCGCACCATTTCACGCTTACGGATGATGCAGTCGAGGGATACGACACCAATACCAAGATGGCACCGCCGCTGCGTTCGAGTGAGAATGTCCAGGCAATAATCGAGGGGCTCCGTGACGGCACGATCGACGCAATTGCAACAGATCACGCACCTCACCATGCTGATGAGAAAGCCCTCGAATACGATCGTGCTCCATTCGGAATCACGGGCCTCGAAACAGGTGTCGGACTCGCGTTCGAGCGTCTTGTCCACACTGGCGTCATCGATCTCGTGCGACTGGTCGAACTCTGTTCTGTAAATCCGGCTCGGATATTCAAGCTCGAGGGCCGCGGCACACTTTCGCCGGGTTCGATCGCCGATATAACGGTCCTTGACCCTGACTTAAAATGGACTTATTCTTCTGCCGGTTCGATGTCAAAGTCCCGGAATTCACCTTTTGACGGCTGGTCATTTACCGG
>JBGSXN010000007.1:0-8592 GCA_041751355.1 Pyrinomonadaceae bacterium | reverse complement strand
TGCCCAATTGTCCCAATGTTCACGTGCGGCTTACTGCGATCGAATTTCTCTTTGCTCATGCGTTTCTATTCCTCTAAAAAAATCAAACAGATCAATAATTACTGGAGCCCAAGGCGGGATTTGAACCCGCGACCTCATCCTTACCAAGGATGCGCTCTACCCCTGAGCTACTTGGGCCGGCTTCAAACACTGCCTTACAAACAACGAATGGAGCGGGAGACGAGATTCGAACTCGCGACATTCAGCTTGGAAGGCTGACGCTCTACCAACTGAGCTACTCCCGCAATCTTGATTTTGGATTTTAGATTGGAGATTTTGGACTGCCGGAAAAGCGGCGACTATTCGCTCAAATTTTCTTCAAATCCAAAATCCAAAATCCCCGATCCAAAATCACACTGGTGCATGGGGTAGGATTTGAACCTACGTAGGGAATTAACCCGACGGGTTTACAGCCCGTTGCCTTTGACCGCTCGACCACCCATGCTTGATCACAATATGGTTGCTAAATAGCCCACTTCTTGAGCCAATTAGCAAATTCTTAATAATACCCAAGGGCTTTCCAAGTTGCAAGCTTCAACAGGTAGGTTTTTATTTTGTCGATTTTGCCCGAGGGTGGAACCGGTCGTAGTTTTTCTTAAGCTGGCTGTTGGTAATGTGGGTATAGACTTGCGTGGTCGAGATATCGGCATGGCCGAGCATCTTCTGGACCGATCGTATATCCGCATTATTTTGCACCAAGTGGGTCGCGAACGAATGCCGTAGCGTGTGCGGTGAAACGCCCTCAAGCCCGCAATTACGGGCATATCGCGTGATCGCCAGATAGATCGTCTGCCGGTCGATCAGCGAACCCGCGGCCGAGACGAAGAGATGGTCGATCTCGATGTTTTCCTTTTTTCGGCGCACCGCAAGATAGCTCATGACCCATTCAATGGCGCTCGATCCGACCGGCACTCGACGGGTTTTGCTTCCCTTACCGGTCGTTGTAATAATGCCCGCGTCGAGGTCGATATCGCCGATCTTGACATTTGCGGCCTCAGAAACCCGCAGACCTGCCGCATACATCAATTCGAGAATTGCGCGGTCACGAAGGCCGGTCTCAGTTGACGTGTCAGGCGCGGAGAGGAGCGATTCAACCTCAGTTTGGTTCAGAAACCGTGGTAAATATGTGCCCTTTTGGGGTGACGCAAGGTCTTCGGCCGGACTTTTGATCACGTGACCGTCAAACATCAGAAATTTGTAAAAACCGCGAACGGCACTTATGAGCCGTCTCTTTGAATTTTCCGACAATTTTTCCGCACCGAGATCCATCAGCCACTCACGTAAGTCGGTTCGAGTAATCGTAAGAAGGTCAAGCTGATTTTTCCCCGCCCACTCAGATAGACGCCGTAAGTCATGAGCATAACTCTCGATCGAGTTGCCCGCGAGTCCTTTTTCGACCCGGCAATACGATAAGTATTCACGAATTAAGTCGCGTTTAATTTTATCCAGTTCTGACACAGTTAGGCAGTTTGGGGCTGGCTTTTCGAGACTGCGGCCTTATGCAATGTCTCGGCCGCGATATCGGCACCATTGGGCCATACGACGGTCCATCCATCGAGTGTGAATTTCCTAAAGTAGTTTACCTCTTTCAACGGCTCAAAGTAAGGGTATTTTTCGATCCATGCGGTGTAATCGACCTCAGCGGACAACCCATCGCTGAAGGACAGCGATAAAGTGTATTCACTCGCATACCGTGCATCAGTAACTACAATGATGTCTTTCATTTAGTACCTCATTACCTAAAACGCGTATATGACCGCAGCAATGTACCATTCAATCAGGCCAGATATCCTTTGATCTAAGGATTAGCGAAGTCCAGACCTCACAGAATCGCAATCGCCTATCTCCAACATTAGTTCGTGGTTCGACTCAAGCAAGGCCTTTGCCGTCGACCGTGAATAATTCCAGCTGCGGAAATCCTTCTCTTCGCTCATTTCACAGTACCGTTTGGCGACGCTGCTTATCACCGAGATCTGATCATTTTCATTAATGCTATCGAACGAGGTTATTAATGCCGGTATAGCATCGTCGCTTAAACGCGAATTGTAGTGGGCATCGAATTCCCGGCCCTGTTCGGCAAGTGCGATATTGGTGCGGACAATGAAAGCATCCGGGTTAAGAACGTGCGTGGCTCCCAGAACAAGGAATGCTGACCAAAGCGCGGCCCAGGCGAAATACTGCCGGGCACCGCGAAGCACCGTGGCGGCGAACAGTACGAAGATAATGGCAAGCCAGATCATAAAGATCAGCGGGTAAAGTCGGACGGTGGTCATTCCGTAACCGAGATTGCCCGTGAGCAGCACCAAACGCTGTACGACCGATGCCATGATGACAAACAGCAGGACGATCTGCATTCCCGCAAGGGCTTTAAAGAGCTTTCCGGCGAAACGGTCATTTTCCTTGATCAACCAATGCGAGGCGAGAAGCAGCGGGAGCACAAGAGCTGAGACGGCCACAAGCTCGCCAAAGCCGCGGCGTGCGTATTCGGCCAGTTTAAAATCGGGCGTGTTCTGGACGAGATCCATCCCTCCGAAAAGGTAAGGCACCTGAAAGATCACAAAACTAAGGAACAAAAGATTCACCAGGCCGAGAATAATTCCGACCTCGATCCTGCCTAACGTGAAGCCCGGAACAATCGAGTTATCGATGTTGGCCCAGGACCAAGACGTTTTCTTTTCGCCTGAAGTATCGCTTGTCGCACCGGCTGACGGCGCCTCAAAAGGCACACTCCCTACCGGTCGTGTTTCCGCCCCGTCGTGCGGTTCATCATCTATATTAATATGCTCGACGACTGTCTTGTTTTCGGGCAGAACGACCGGATACTCCCCTGATTCGGAACTCATACGGGCAACAGGACTTTCTTCGGAGTCTTGGCTATCCGGCAGGATGATCGATAGTGACGATCCGGTGGCCGAAACCGCACCTCCAAAAATAACGCCGCGAAAGTAGCCTGCCGTCAGCCATGCGAATAGAGCTAACAATGCTCCATGCGAAAAGATCGTTTCGAAATCAACATTTAGCAGCCTTCGGACCCAGCCGTCGTAAACGGCGTCCGCCGCCATGAAGAGAGCACCGAAAATGAGTAATAGTGGAGTCGCCACCAGCAGGCCGCGAAAGACCGCGAAAGCATGTTTTCGCCAGCCGGTCATGGGGAGTTCGGTCCAGCCAATGTCACTGGCCAACAACACGAAAGGACCGAATAGGGCATTTACGCCAGCCCAAACTACGCTGACGGCATATTGAAACACGCCGCCGACTTTCGCAGATATTCTGAGCGTGGGCAAAAAGAGTACGCCGAGAATTACGATGATGGCGAACGTATCGGCAATGCGGAGTTCGATAGAATCTCGCCATACGAACATCGAGGCAAAAAAGATCAAGGCCCCGAGCAGCCCATATGTATGCGTCGCCAGACGCTCAGGCGCGTAGCTCCGAAGCAGCATGAGCGTGCCGCCCACGAACCCAAGATTGAAAAGAAGGACGTTAAGGCCCCAAGGCGTTGCACGCAAAAGAAGGTCGCCCGTCACTCCAAGGACGAGGGCAACCTGTAATATCTTTAAACCGGTATTTGTACGTTCGTTCATTTGAGTTTTAAACCTCGTAAAGCTTTAGTAATGCAAAACCAACTGACGACCGCGAAGACGATCGCCGAGAGAGCAAATGCAACGGCACCGAAAATCGCTGTGCCGTTTCGGTAACCGGCGCTCGCAATAATGAGACCGGCAATCCGAGATGTTGCATACGCAAAGAAAACAGCAGGAGCCAAGGAAGCGATACCGCAGAAAAGGATAAGCATTCGATCAGTCGCTGGAGTCGATGTATACATGTCTAGAAAATTGAAGGCCGAGTGGTCTGAACTATTAAACACCCGCCGTGTCGCTTTGTTCCTCAAGTTCCAAAATCTATTCACTCGACTTCTTCATCGCATTGATCAGTGCTTCCATATGGTCGAGATAACGCATCAAAGCCTCACGGCCCGCGGGCGTGATCCTGTATTCAGTAAGTGGCATGCGGCCCTTAAACGATTTTTCGCAGTTCAGATAACCGGCGTCCTCAAGTTTGCGTGCATGTACGCTGACGTTGCCGTCGGTGGTGTTGAGGAGATTCTTCATTTCAGTGAAGCTAAGCTTTTCGTTTGCCGCCAAGGCACTTATCAGCCCGAGGCGCGTGCGGTCATGGATGACCTTGTCGAGGTCATTCGAAACCTGCTGGGCCTCGCGGGCCAGGTGCAACTCTTGCGACTCTTCGTTTTTCTTTATTGCTAACTGCTTTCTAGACATTTCTTAACCGCCCATATGTACCAGGGCTCCCCAAACCATCACGAACGCGAATAGAACGCCAGCAACCGCCGCGAATCTCATCCACTTAACCTTGACGATCCTAAGCGCGACCTCAACTCCGATTCCCGTGCATAGGAGCATAATGCCCATCGTTACGAAGTCGAGGGCGGTCCAGTTCACTTCGCCGGTAAACTTCATCGCGACGTAGGGTATGAGCAGCAGCGACAGTGCTACTGCGAGAATGATCATTAGTCTTGTGTTTTTATGCTGCATATAATCTTTTCCTGGAAGAAAGTTTGTTAGCCCCCGTAACGCCTCGCGATGATCGCGCCGAATACGATGTGCGCCAGACCAAAGCTGGCTGCCATCAACCAGCTACCATACACTGCAGGCAAAGCGAATGCGGCTGCGCCCAACACCATAAAGCACCAGCCCATAATCGGAACGACCCGCACCGAATATGCTCCTCCGCAGACGACCGCCGCACCGTAACAGACCATCCAGACCGGTGCCATCATTTCGTAGTGCCCGTAACGCCAAAGGCCCAGAGTGACCGCAACTCCCGCGATAAGCGGCGGGGCGAAACCACGTGCAAACTTTTTGGCCGGAGTCGATACCAGCGGCCCGCCGGCGATCTTTGCCTTCTGCCACATAGCCAGCAGCCCTATCGAGAAAGCGAGCGCCGCCTCGACGAGCCAGACCACCAGCCATTCGTAAAGAGATACCTGTTGTGCAGCGATATAGGCTGCAGCGACAGCCGTTACACCCATCAGCATTCCGCCGTATCCGGGTACGGCCGTAAAATGGGTGCTGCGCTCCATCGTTTCGCGAATAAACGCGAGGTTGTCGATCGCCCGATCGCTTATATTTACCGGCTTTCCACGTTGTTCTTTGTCCGCAGATGCTGCGTTCGGCTTTGCCATACAATGTGACGATATGCCAAGAAAATAAAATTGTCAAGTACTTTGTGATACAAAGTACGAATATTCTATGCATTCACTTCCTATCAGAAGTAAAATAACTTCATTCCTATGCAATTACGGCTGGCAGTGATTTCCCTTTCGATCCTGATGCCCGTGGCGATCTCGGCTCAGACGATCGAAACAAGTGAGCGTATTTACGTCGAACCCCGACTCGTGAGCGTGCCCGTGGTGGTCGGCGACCGGAATGGCCGATACGTGCCGCACTTAACTGCGACAGATTTTTCAATATTCCAGGATGGCGAGCAACAGGCGGTCGAGTTTTTTGCTCCTGTCGAAGAGCCTCTGACAATTGCGCTGCTGATCGACACGAGCCAAAGCACACAGCCGGTTCTTAGAGATATAAAGGACTCCGCCGGATCGCTGATCAAACTCCTGTCATCTCAGGATCGCGCGATGATCGTCGCATTTGATTACGACATTCACATCCTCAGCGAACTGACATCGGACCAGGAGCAATTGCGTCGAGCAGTGAATTCGGCCCGGATACCGGAATTTGCCGGCACGCGGCTGCGCGACGCTGCTTATAGGGCGATCAACCGCTCGTTTGCCGATATCAAAGGCCGCAAGGCCGTGATCGTCCTTACGGACGGGAAGGATGTTGATAGCCGCATATCGCGGGATGAATTGATCTATTCCCTTCAGGAATCCGACACGCTCGTTTATACCATTATGTTTCGGACCGGATTTGGCCGGTATCTCTCGCCACGCGAGCGGCATTTTGACAGATACTGGCGGATACGCGATGGCGGGAACGTTCGTTTCCCGGGCCGTGACGAAGAGCGTCGCCAGCGTGCGGCCCGAATGAATGAAAGAGCGATCAAGTTTCTGCATGATATGTCAGATACAACTGGCGGAAGGTTCTTCGCGACTGATGACGGCAAGCTGAAGCGAGCGTTTTCATCGATAATCGAGGAGCTTCGCCTGCAATACCGGATCGGCTTTTATCCCCCGGACGATATCGAAACCGATCGGCTTTATGAACTGAAGGTTAGGGTTTCACGGCCGAATGTCTTTGTCCGCTCCCGTTCGAATTATAGGCTGCAGACGGGGCACGGCTCTGAAAGTCCGAATTGATCGTATGCCTAATTTCCGAAAGATCGCTGTCGTCGTCACGATCACGATAGTTACTCTGGTGATACCGACGCGCGGCCAGGTTATGCCTGCCGACGAGGTGATCCGGGTCAATACCCGTCTGGTTAGCGTTCCGGTGATCGTGAGCGACAGGGATGGGCGATACCTGACAGGCCTGCGGGCGGAGGATTTTACGCTAAGCCAGAACGGGACCGAGCAGAAGATCGAATACTTCGGAGCTGCTGATGAACCGCTTGCCATAGCCATCCTGATCGACACAAGCGAAAGTGCCCGCGAGGTCCTCGACGAGATAAAGGCCGCCGGGAAGGCGTTCATCAGCCTATTAAAACCAGCCGACAGGGCAATGGTCATCACCTTTGACCGTGAGATCCAAGTCCTAAGCCCGCTCACCCACGATCGCGAACCGCTCAGGCAAGCAATCACGTCGGCGAAACCGCAGGAGCTAGGTACGGCCCTTCGCGATGCCGTTTTCCTGGCCGTCAAGGAGCATTTCGCTCACTTTAGAGGAAGGAAGGCGATCATCCTGCTCACAGACGGAAAGGACCTGAGCAGCAGGATCAGCCGGGCTGATCTACTGCACGAACTTCAGGAGGCAGACACGCTGGTCTACCCGATAATGTTCAGGACAGAAGATACCGAGATCATCACCGAGGTCATTTCCACCGCGACCGAAAAGATCGTTACGCGGTATCCTGCGAATTTCCCCGCCATCCCAATACATGGTACGCGGGAACGTATAGAAACGCCGAGCGAACAGAATAATCGTCTTGCCGAGGAATTTTTGGACCAGATGTCGACGGTGACGGCGGGCCGGTTGCTTCAGAGCAAATCAGGCACCTTTAAAGACTCGTTTTCAAAGATCCTGGACGAACTGAGAAATCAGTATCGTCTTGAATTCTACCTGCCCGACAGCTCCGATACCGATGAGGTGCACGACATAAAGGTAGACGTCAGAAAAGGCGCTGCTGTGGTCCGCACCAGGGACGGATTTCGCTCGCGGAAACCGCTGCGCTGATATCTATTTTGCACCCTGTTTTGCATTCACCTTTTCGCCCAGATTTTCCTCTGGCGGCGCCGCCGGGTCCGCTACCGAGAACGTCAGCCGCTCACCGCTGAGCAGGAATTGAGTGCCATTCCATTTATACTTTGACCGAGTAAAATGCGTTGGGCAGCAGAGTTGTTGTTCGTCGCCCGTGATCTTGCCGGTTTCGACTTGTCCTAAGATAAAACGGTCCTGGCCATATAGCTCGACCACGACCTGCCCGTTTTCAACGCGGATGTCCTTTAGCCCGCCGTCGGCCCGGTCACCTGTGCGGAATGGCCATATCAACTCGGGTTTATCGTCTTTCCAGGAAAATACATAAACTACTTGCGGAATTGCTCCTCCGCCGGTTTCGATCTTGAGTATCACGACCGCCTCATCTGCTCCGTCACCCGTCATGTCCAGATACTTTGTGGTGACGTATGACATACCTATGCGCCGACGCTGACGGGCATCCGCCTTTTCTTCGTTGCTCATGTCGTCACTGAACGTTCCCTCGACGGGAGCGATCTTGCCGCCCGTCAGCGTAAACTCGGTAGTTCCGTCCGGATTCTGCCAACCTCGGGGAAGTTCGTAGGTAAAGTTCCGAAAATCGAAGTTCCCGATCGGCGATGTCGTGACCTTGCTGCGGTCATCGATCAGCTCGGCCTGCAGATTCGGGATCGCCGGTGATGGCGATGGCGTAGGCGTTGCCGTGGGAGCAAGGGACGCGGCCGTAAGCTCCACATTCGGTTCCTGCTCTGAGGAAGTGGAACAGGAGAGTAGAAGGGCAGCCAAAAAACAGATCGAGATACAGCTTCGAAATAAGTTCTTCATTGAGCAGAATACCGGCGTAACTGCACGGCCTTGTCGAGGCAGCGATTATTTAAGGATTCCCCGCATTTACCATGGGTTGCAGGGGGCGATCGGCCGGGTTTCCTAGGCCCGGGTCAAGCTTCGATACTTTATCCGATGCGGCTGGTCGGCGTCGTGTCCGAGACGGCGTTTCTTATCGGCCTCGTATTCGCTGTAATTCCCGTCGAAATACTCGACGTGGCTGTCACCCTCGAACGCGAGAATGTGCGTCGCGATCCTATCGAGGAACCACCTATCGTGGCTAATCACGACGGCGCAGCCGGCAAAATTTTCGAGGGCCTCTTCGAGAGCACGCATCGTA
>JBGSXN010000006.1:0-18451 GCA_041751355.1 Pyrinomonadaceae bacterium | reverse complement strand
GACGCGTTCGCCGTCGACTATTACAGTACATGCTCCGCACTGGCCGTGGTCGCATCCCTTCTTGGAACCTGTAAGCCCGAGCCTCTCCCGCAAAGTATCGAGCAGCGTCATCCGCGAATCGATCTCCACTGCCCGGGCCGCGCCGTTGACCTTGAACCCGACCTTCAGCGGATTCTCGAGCAGCCCGGTCGGCTGAAGTGCCTCGACCTCACCAAACGCCAACGCCTTCTGTTCCGCCAGCACCTGGAAAGCGACCGCCGCCAAACCAGCCGCCGACGCCTGGCCGAGGAACTTTCTACGGGATTCGCCGAAAATGCCAAGCTCGTCAAGAAGTCTTTCTTCGTCGGCTGTTATTTGTATTTCCGGATCCTCAAGGAACCCTTTATCTTCAGATTGTTTCGTCATAGATCAATGGTATTTATCGCGCGCAAATACACTCCCCGGCTTAAGCCTGCCGGCGGAATCGTTTACCAATAATACAGGCCGTATGATCGCAGATCTCGCGACGACCCCCACCAGCCGGGCGTTTTATCGTCTGAAATTCTGGCTCGTTCGGTTTCAACTGATCGGCCCCCGCAATAGTGATTTACCGATAACTATACGCGCTTTTGGCTATTTACCCAAGATTTGGGCGTCCGATAAGGCTTGGAACGCTACTCGCCTTTATCGCTGACCTTGATCTCCGGATTCTCCGCGACAAACTGGTCTCGAGGTTTCGAATCGATCTCGCCACGCAGCGGGCGGCTGCCGACGTTTGCCTTAAAGCTGCCGTCTTCTTCGTAGAGCCGACGGTACTGGGCAGTATTGCGGATCACGCCCTGGACGTAGCCTTTGGTCTCACGAAACGGTATCTCTTCGACAAACTCATCCATCTCGGCGGGCAGACTCGCGCGCCACTGCGGCACACGGCCCGGCCCGGCGTTGTACGCCACGGCCATAAACTCGATCCGACCAAATTTGTCGAGCTGGTCGCGCATGTATGCCGTACCGAGCTCGATGTTGAGCGGCGGCTGATAGAGCGCCGTTGCCGTCACCATCGATGTTTTGGAAACGTATTTTCGCGCCATTGACTGGGCCGTCGGCACCAAAAGCTGCATCAGCCCGTATGCGTTTGCATGTGATCTGGCAACAGGGTCGAAAATGGATTCCTGCCTGATCAGCCCGGCGATAAGATAAGGGTCGAGCCTGCGTTCGCGGCCCCAGTGTTTGATCTCTGCCCAGTTTGTCAGCGGGTAAAAGATGTCCCATTCCTCGCGGCCCATTTCTTCGGGAAACATCTGTGCGTAATCCGGATAGCTTTTGGCGAGCGCGAGCAGGGCATTTACGTTGTCGCCTTTTAACCGATAATGCTTTGCCAGAGCCAGATTTATCTTCGGGCTGTTCGCGGCGGTCTTTTTGGCTTCCTGCAGCTCGTCGATCGCCCAGTCAAACAGTCCGACCGTGCTGAGTTCCTCGCTTTTCTCCGCCCGTTCGACCTCCTTTTCCGTCGAGGTTTCAGCGGCTACAGTGACACTCCTAAGGTTGTCAATTGCTTTGGCAAGGGTGGTGTGGCTCGTGGGAAGTTCTCGAATGCGGCCTCCGCACCTAAGTTGACCTTCCTGACTATTACGCCGCATTTGAGCAAGGTACCCATACCAGTTTGCCGAGTACCGATATATCACTGCATCATAAAGATTGCAGGCATCGGAAGTTTTACCTGCCCTTTCAGAATTTCGGGCGGCCCAATAACCCGCCTTTCCGCGGTTAGTCGTATCTTTATGGGCATAGCGGGCCAAATGTTCGATAAGCATCTGAGCGGCCATCGCAAAATTCTTATTCTCATGCTGCGCCCATGCCATCTCGAATTGCGCTCCCGCGGCCTCGATAGCATTTGGATAAGCGGCGACCAGGCCGTTGAAGTAATAGGCGTCATCGGCCCGATATTTCGCTGCTCTTGCGGCGAGGCCTACCTCCATCATGGTCTTGGGAACAAGCGGGCTAGCGGTATGTTTTTGACGAAATTCATCGACGGTATTGCGGGCCATCGTCCAATTTCGCGCCTTAGCGTAACCGAGGATCAGTTCACGATATGCCTGTTCTTTCTCTTTGATAGCCGAAGACGGAATGCTCTCAACAATCCGTTTAGCATCGTTGGGCCGTTTGTCAGCCGTGATCGCAGCGACGTAGCGAACCAATATAGCTGGACTAGGAGTAACACCCGAACCTTCGACAAAATCGCCAAAGTGCTGAGATGCTTGGCCGAATTTTCCCATCTTGAAATTGTGTTCCGCCATAGCCAAGGTCTCTTCCGGTGTTGTGGGGAATGGTTCCTGGCCGATTGACTTCAATTTCGTCTCCGCTTCCTTCGCTGCGTCCGAGCCCGCTGTGTAAAAGTAAGTTCGCCGGTAGTAGCGAACAGCTTCCGCCTGCGAGCCCTGAGCCTCGTATGCTTTTGCGGTCATTAACAGGGCATCGGCGTCACGGGCCTCGCTCAACTCGACGAGAAATCCCGGCACATCGACCGCACGGCCAGAGCTCAACGCAGATTCGGCCCATGCATTACGTGCCCAGCCGGAATGGACAAAGTCAGGATACTTTTTGATCAGCTCGTCAAAAACGGCCAGTGCCTCGGCATGACGCCCCGCCGATTGCAGCGACCGCCCGCGAAGCCACAATGCATGATCGGCGAGCTTGGTCCGGGTCTCGAAAACATTCGAATCAAGTATTGCCGCCGCTCCGATAAAATCATTGTTATCGAATTTGATCCTGGCTCGCAGCAATTTTGCGAGTGCGCCTGTCTTCTGGTTCGCAAAGCGCGACTCGATGCTCGACACCATCGCCTCGGCCGGCAGTTTGCCGCCGCGGGTCATTTGCCGCAGGCTCTCAAGTGCCTGCTCCTCGGTCTGCTGGGCCGAGCATCCAATCGCAAAAAATACTGTTAGCAATAGAAAGGACGTGTATAGCTTTTTCATCATTAATTAAAATACAGTAAGCGCGACCTCTGAGGTTCGATGCCGCTTTTAACAGGCCGGTTTGTCCGTGGAATAAGCTTTCCAGCAACCCTAAACCGTTATATGATATCAAACAACGCGTACGCCTTTCCCCGGATATCAATATGAAGAAGTTATGGCACCTTCGCGTAGCCCTTTTTCTCCTCGCCTCGTCGGCGTATGCCCAGACGACAACCCCCTCGCCCAGCCCGACGCCGCCCGATGAGCAGGAAGTGGTGCGGATCTCGACCAATCTCATCCAGATAGACGTAACCGTCACCGACAAAAAGGGAAAGATCATCCGCGACCTCAGGCCTGAGGAGATCGAGATCTACGAGAACGGAAAGCGCCAGAAATTATCGAATTTCACCTTCGTGTCGAATGTTCGCGAAGAAACCCGCGGTGAGGAAAAGGCGCCGAGCCGTCAGGTTTCGCAGCTACCGCCGCCGCGGGTCCGGCCCGAGAATGTGCGCCGCACGATCGCACTCGTTGTAGACGATCTTTCGCTCTCATTCGAAAGCGTTCATTTTATCCGGCATGCACTGAGAAAATTTGTTGATGAGCAGATGCAGGATGGCGATCTCGTCGCGATCATCCGCACAGCTGGCGGCATCGGAGCTCTCCAGCAATTCACTACCGATAAGCGGCAGCTCCATGCCGCGATCGAAAAGGTCCGCTGGAATACGATGGGCTCGGGGGGCGTCGGCGCATTTGAGCCGCTGCGGCCGCCGACCGTCATGACTGACGAGAACGAGCCAGAAGCCGGCCGTTCGGTCGAGGAGATCGAACGCGACCTGAATGAATTTCGCAGCAGTGTTTTTGCCACCGGAACTATGGGAGCCGTAAATTATGTCATCCACGGAATGCAGGAGCTGCCCGGCCGAAAGTCGATACTGCTGTTGTCGGATGGCTTTAAGCTCTACACCGAGGACCGCGACGGATTTATGCAGGAGAGCCCGGTGGTTCAGGCCCTCAGGCACCTTGTCGACCAGGCCCACCGCGCATCTGTTGTAATTTACACTCTCGAACCTCGCGGTCTGCAGGTAGCCGGGCTCACTGCGGCTGACAACACGTCAGGCCGGACCGCCGCTGAGGTCCAGGCCGCGATGCAGGCCCGGTTGGCCGATCTTCGTGACACTCAGGATGGCCTCGTATATCTTGCACGGCAAACGGGTGGCTACGCGGTCAAGGATAATAACGACATTGCCGGCGGCATTCGGAAGATTCTTGATGATCAGAGTTATTATCTCGTCGGATATGAACCCGATGACGAAACCTTTGATCCAAAAGAGCGCAGGTTTAACCGCTTGGATATCAAGGTTACGCGGCCGGGCACCTCTGTCCGGTATCGCAGCGGCTTTTTTGGCGTCAGCAGTGAGAGTCCGAAACAGCCCACCGCTGCTACCGGTGGTCAGCGTCTGTTGGCCGCACTTACCTCGCCTTTCGCGGTCAACGACATATCGCTTCGGCTCAATGCCCTTTTTGGCCGAAGCCCCGCAAAGCTGCCCGTGATCAAATCGCTCCTGCACGTCAACGCCAGGGACCTCACCTTTTCCGAAGGACCTGACAACAAAAAGATCTTAAAATTTGATGTTTTATCGGTGGCCTTCGGTGAAAACGGCATCGTCGTTGACCAGCTCTCTGAGACATACACCGTCACGCTAAATCCCGACGAATTTCGAAGAATGCAGCAGCGTGGATTTGTCTATGATTCTGTGTTCCCAATGAAAAAGCCTGGAGCGTACCAACTGCGTGTGGCTATAAGGGATCACGGTTCGGAAAAGGTCGGCTCGGCCAGCCAGTTCATCGAGGTCCCCGATCTCAAAAAGAACCGCCTCACGCTCTCAGGGCCGGCGCTCGAAAACATCTCGTTTGAAGAATGGCAGCGGCGAAATACAAGGGCGGCGAGCGTCGGCTCAGGAGGCTCGAGTCCCCTGATCGATACGTCGCTTCGTCAATTTAAGAGCGGTACCGTTCTCAACTATGGCTTTGTCATATTTAACGCGAAGACTGGTCCGACGCGGCAGCCAAACCTCGTCTCGAGGACCCGCCTCTTTAAGGACGGCAAACCTATTTTCGAAGGCCAGCCGCAGCCCGTCCTGTATGTCGGCCAAACCGACCCGAAAGCGGTCAATTTTATGAGCACGCTCAGCCTGGGCACTATCCTCAGCCCGGGCGACTACCTGCTCGAGATCGCAGTCACGGATAAACTCGCAAAAGGCAAAGCGGCGACAGTTGCCAATTACGTGCAGTTTGAGATCGTTGATTTACCTGCGGCCAGTAAACAGTAGACAGCGACAGCGTGGCGGGAAAGAAAACCAGACGACTTTGCGCCCGAATTGCATTTACAACCTACAATCACTAACCTAGTGTCTTTGCCGTGGGCAGGCCAGATCCTGATTGAAAACGCGGCTTCGACGCCGATTATGAAGATCAGATCGATAGAACTCACCGAGATAAACCTCCCGCTCGTCCAATTTTTCGAAACCAGCTTTGGCCGCACCTATGAACGTCGGATCATTCTGGTCCGTGTCGAAGACACCGACGGTGCCGAGGGCTGGGGTGAGGTTACATGCGGTGAATCGCCGGGCTATTCGGACGAATGGACCGATTCTGCATGGGTGACGGCCGAGAAGATCCTGGCCCCGATGGTTGTCGGGAAACAGGTCGACTCCGCGGCCGGTGTCTGGGACCTGATGAAATGGGCCCGCGGCCACCGCATGGCGAAATCCGGCATCGAGACCGCGTGCTGGGATCTCGAGGCAAAAAAGCTCGGTGTACCTCTCTGGCGGCATCTCGGCGGAGTTAATCAGGTGATCGAATGCGGCGTTTCTATCGGTATACAGGACATGGTCGAGCAGCTTTTTGAAAGGATCCGCGTCGAGCTTGATGCCGGCTACAAACGAATCAAGATCAAGATCGCTCCGCACTGGGATTATGAGGTGATCAAGGCTGTGCGAGCGGAATTTGGCGATATCCTGCTGATGGGCGATGCCAATTCGGCATATACGCTCGCCGACATCGATAAGCTCAAGAGCCTCGACGAATTCAACCTCATGATGCTCGAACAGCCGCTTGGTTTCGACGACATCGTTGACCACGCCAAGCTCCAACGTGAGATCAAAACTCCCATCTGTCTCGACGAACCCATCAGGTCACCCGACGACGCCCGTAAGGCAATCGAGCTGGGATCCGGCAAGATCATCAACCTCAAAAACGGCCGCGTCGGCGGCCACACCCAGTCAAAGCTCATCGAGCAAATATGCCGCGAAGCCGGCATCCCCGTCTGGTGCGGCGGCATGCTCGAGTCCGGCATCGGCCGAGCCCACAACATCGCCATCTCAACCCTCGCCGGCTATACAATGCCCGGCGACGTCTCCGCCTCAAAACGCTATTGGCACAAAGACATCATCGAACCTGTCGTCGAGGTCTCGCCCGAGGGTACGATCACCGCCCCGGAAGGGCCAGGGATTGGGTTTGAAATAAAGAAAGAGCGGATTAGGAAGCTTTCCGTGAGAAGTTTGCAGCTACAAATGCGGGCTGGGCGGATCCTTCGGTCGAACACTCACCGAGGCCGTAATTTTGATTTAAATTAATGATGGGTGGGTGATGATAGATACCAATACAGATCGAAAACTGCCGCGTAGCGGCCAATGAATTTAGCCGTGGGCATCGCCCACGGAAAACGATCCCAAAACCCCGCGTCGCGTAGCGACGCATGAAACCCGATGGCAAATACATATTCGTCATTGTTTTACCACCTCGTATTCAGCACCAAAAATCGCGTGCGTTGGATCACCCCTGATATCGAAAAACGTGTTTGGTCTTACATGGGCGGTGTTGCCCGAACCCACGGCCTGACCGCGATCCAGATTGGCGGCATGGAGGACCATATTCACGCATTGACCCTCGCAAAACCGATCCATTCGCCGAGCGAGATCGCGAAATGGCTGAAAATGGATACGTCAAAATGGATCCATCAGGAATTTCCGCAAATGAGAACCTTCGCATGGCAGGATGGGTTTGGAGTATTCTCCGTGAGCAAATCAAATGCGCCTGCCGTGATCGAATATATTAAACGGCAGAGAGAGCACCATGCGAAGGAATCGTTCGAGGCCGAATACAAGCGGTTAATGAAATTGCACGAGGTTGATTATGATCCGAAATATTTGCTGGATTGATTCACGCGTCGCTACGCGACGCCGATGAATGTTTTCCGACATTCCGTGGGTTGCACCCACGGCTAAATTCATTAGGCCGCTACGCGGCATTAGCTCATCCTCTCTACATCCAAAACAGCCACAAAAACCCCATCGCTACAAAGAAAAGCAGCACAGCGAGCGGCAGGCCTACTTTTACAAAGTCTTTGAAGTTGTAGCCGCCGGGGCCCATGACGAGGACGTTTACGGGATGGCCGAGCGGCGTGACGAAGGCCATCGAGGCGGCCACGGCGACGGCCATTACCAGCGACTGCGGATCGACGCCCGATTGCTGGGCGATGTTGATAGCGACGGGGCCCATGACGGTTGCGACGACAGGACCGTTTACGGTTTGGACGAGCAGCATAGTGGCGGCAACGATGGACGCCATTATTATCAGATGCCCGTTGCCTCCGGTTAGCCATATCACGTGCTCGGCGATGAGGCCAGCGGCGTTGGTTTTGGTGAGTGCGATGCCCATCGGCAGCATTCCTGCGACGAGAAATACGCTGCGCCACCCGATGGCCGAATACGCCTGGTCGGTCGTCAATACGCCGGTGAGCATCATCACGAGTGCGCCGCCCAGCATTATCGGCCCCGTCAGCGAAGGTATCATCACGGCCAGGGCCAGTGTTGCGATAAAGATAAATAATGCCGCCTGGCGTTTACCGGGAGCGGTCACGGCTTTTTCTTCGGACGGCATCATCAGGATAAGGTCGGGGTCAGCGGCCGCGGCACGAAGCCGTTCTCGCCGGCCCTGCAGCAGCAACGCGTCACCGAATTGCAGCGGCTCGTCGGCGAGGTTAATTGTGATCTCGCTGTCGCGGCGCCATATTGCCAGCACCGTCAGGCGGTAGCGGTCGCGAAAATTCGCGTCCCTCAGCGTTTCACCGATCAGCCGCGAACGCGGTGCCAGCATCGCCTCAACGATGTCGATCTGACGAGATTCGAGATCGCTCTTGTGCCACTCGTCGTCATCCTCGATGTGCTCCATCAGCGGTTCGACGTCACGCTGCTTAAAATCCGCCTCGTCGCCCTCAAAAACTAGAATGTCGCCTTTTTTGATATGCGTTTCGGGCGAGAGATTGAGCAGCTTGCGGTCCTTTCGTTCGATGGCGACGACGCTGACGCCAAAGTTTTCTCTCAGCGTGCTTTCCTCGAGCGTCCTGTCGATCAGGAACGAATTATTAGGCACGCGGGCCTTAAAAAGGTTCTTGTGCAGACCGTAGGCGGCGACGAGATCGGCTTTATCATCCTTGTTAGGAGCCTGTGTCCGCTCGAGCGAAGACTCAGCCCTCAGCGCCCGTCGCCCCAGCGTTGCCATATATAAGGTGCCGACCAGCACGACCGGCACACCCACCCATGCAAAGTCCGTGATCCTGAATCCGATCCCGCCATTGTCTATCAGCAGTGAATTTAGAATGATATTCGACGTGGTCAGCAGTGTCGCGGTGCCGCCAAGTATGGTGCCAAAGGCAAGCGGCATTAGTATGCGCGAATTTTCAATACCCGCTTTTTTGGCCGCACCTGAGGCCGCGGGCAACAGCACGGCCGCGGCCGCTATGTTATTCATAAACAGCGAGAGAAAGGCCCCCGCCGCCATCACGACGATCGTAAGCCTCAGCTCGCCCTGGCCCCCGACCGTCAGCAGCACCCGGCCGACACGCTCGGTCACACCCGATCTTCTCAGGGCCTCAGCGAGGATAAAGATCGCCATGATGATGATCACCGCCGCCCGGCTAAACCCCGAAAACGCCTCCTCAGTCGTCAACACCCCCGTCAGCCCCAGGGCCACCGCCACCAGCAGCGCCACAAGGTCCGCCGGCAGCCGGTCCGTCAAAAAGACGATCAGCGCCACGCCGAGTATCGCGAATGTAATTAGAAGTTCGTTACCCGCAAACACCTGAATAGTTTACGATGCCTCACCGCCAATGTCAGAACGTGAATCTGGAACTCCGGCATACGGCCGGAATCGCGGTCGCCAGACAGCAAAACGCCGCAACGACGCGTGTCCGTTGCGGCGAGTGTAAAGCAAAGATTTTTCACTATCTGCGATACTGTCTGACGCAGCGGCCGCGGCGATCGCGAACCCATCTGTATGTCAGGTAGCCACCGGCACCTGTACCGGCACCTATCGCTGCCCCGCGTTTCCCGGCGACACCGGCTCCGACAGCGGCTCCAATCCCGCTTGTTACCGCAGCGTTGAGCAGCTTTTTCTTAGTGCGTGTCTTACGCCGCACGCGAAACGTCCCCCTCGGACACGGCTTGATAATGGCGGCCCCACCCGGAGCTTCTGTTTCCATCGATTCGAATTCATAAATTGGATCCATCAACTCGAATTCACCGATGAGATCGATCGTTTCCGCCGCCGACACTGGTGTCGTAGGCACTAACGCCAACGTACTGATCAATAGAAATGTCGTAAAGATCTTTTTCATAGTTTCACCTTTTTCCTTTCAAATTTGCCGCCGGAGAGATATTTTTCGAGCGGGCAGGGCATTCAAATGGTGTGCCGCAGGCACCCAGGCCAATGACTACCGGTGGAATGCCCACCGACTCAGCTTTTCATGATATGTTTTGCTAGCGCGGCCGTCGGTACGCCATAGAACATAAGGCCTAGTCATCGGACGCGCCTGATACAAAGCAAATGCGGTAAAATTGATCTCTAGACTTCTTTAATATGCAAAAATTCCTACTAACCGCACTTATTTTCCTGATATCCGATGCGGCCGCAAACGCCCAGTCCGCCGCGCCGCTGGTCAACTCAGACCCCGACAAAGGCTTGCATTGCGGTTACTCTACCGGATCCACCCTGACACACTGCCACGGCGCATTCTCTTCATTCGGCCTACAGTTTATACTGAACGATAGAACGCGGTGCTTTCCCATATGAATCAGAAGACGAGGCCAATCGAGAATAAGTACGAATCGAAGGAATCCTCTATCAACGCCGGCGATTCGTTAAAGAATCAACCTTCTAATGACAGCCTGCCGGACGGCGACAAGTCTTACGGAGTCCTCGCAGAAGCAGCATCCGACGCCGTCATCCGTATAAACGACGAGAGCATAATCGAGTTTGTAAACTCTGCGGCGACCCGAGTGTTCGGACATGCTTTTGAGGAGATGCTGGGCCGACCTTTGACGATGTTGATGCCTGAAGAACTTAGAGAGCGTCACAGGGCCGGGTTCGAGCGGTACTTAAGCACCGGCGAAAGACATTTGAGCTGGGAGTGTATAGAGATCGTCGGACTGCACAAGCAGGGCCACACATTCCCGCTTGAGATCTCGTTCGGGGAATATAAAAGCAATTCCCACCGTTTCTTTGTAGGCATCGCCCGCGACATATCCCGTCGAAAGGCCACTGAAAAAGCCCTACAAGAATCTGAAGATAACTTCCGCAGCCTCGCTAATTCCATCTCTCAATTGGCGTGGATGGCCGATGCTGACGGGGCTATTTTCTGGTATAACGATCGCTGGTTCGAATACACTGGAACGACCCTCGACGGGATGAGGGGTTGGGGTTGGCAGGCGGTTCATCACCCCAGCTCTGTTGGGCCTGTTACCGAAAAATTTAAGGAGCATGTTGCCTCAGGCGATGAATGGGAGGACACTTTTCTACTTCGTTCAAGCACTGGCGAATATCGCTGGTTCCTCTCCCGTGCCGCGCCGATCCGTGATCCCGACGGACGGATCGTACGGTGGTTTGGCACAAATACCGACATTGATGACGTACGCCGAGCAGAAGAAATACTTCACCTTGCACGTCAAGAATTGCAGATACGCGTCGATGAGCGGACGTTTGAACTAGCCGCGGCGAACGAAGCCCTTGTAAAAGAATCTGCTGAGCGCCAGAAGGCACAAGAGGAACGCCTCGAGTTGTTAGAGCGGCTTTTGACCTCGCAGGAAGATGAAAGGCGTCGCATCGCCCGGGATATGCATGATCATTTCGGACAGCAGCTTACTGCCCTGCGACTGAAACTCGAGGCACTCGGAAAATTGTGCGACGAAGAGTATTTATGCGAGAAGGTTGCCGAAACGAAAAAGATCGCCGAACAACTCGATTCAGATGTAAGTTTTCTTGTGTGGGAACTGCGTCCGACCGCCCTTGACGATCTGGGACTAAAGGCCGCACTGGCGCACTATATTGAAAAGTGGTCTCTCCAATTTGAGATCCCGGTCGGTTTCCATGTTGGCGAATACCAGGACGCGAGTATTTCGGCGGAGGCCCAGTCCTCCCTCTATCGAATCGCCCAGGAAGCTCTCAATAATGTTTACAAATATGCAAACTCAAAAAATGTCAGCGTTTTGCTCGAAACGCAGGGCTCCGAGCTAGTGATGATCATCGAAGACGATGGCCAGGGCTTCGATGTCGAGGACAAAAAGGCATCCAACACCGGCTTTGGATTGATCGGAATGCAAGAAAGGGCTGCTCTCGTCGGCGGAACGTTAGAGATCGAATCTTCCCCCGGCATCGGAACTACCCTTTTCGTTCGGATACCAATAGCTCAATAAACGGCTGCTCGACTCACCGCATCCCCGCGAGCTGCGAATAAAAAAGTAGGGGCATGCCGTGCCGACATGCCCCTCAATTCCCGTTTTAACGAGTTATTGTTGTAAGACGAGAGCCTGCAATGCGATCTGGGTTCCCGGCTCTAACCTAAACACATCTGAGCGTATTGCTAACACTGCACCTGCTGTGGATGTGTTCCCCTGTATGGGGACGCCGGCGACCGCACCGATCAATGCTCCCAGGATACCGCCTACGCCTCTTTGCTGAGCTGCAGCATTCGTGGCAGCCTGATTGGTTACCTGCACAAGCTCGCCCGTGTCCGACGTCACGGCAAGAACATTGCTCGCGAAACGATAGGTCTTATTCTCACGCGGGAGGGTGACGGTGTCGAAAGCGAGCAGGACCCGCGACATACCAGCCACTCTCGTCGATGGGTCTTCGTTGAGGACACGGCCGCTAATGGTCGCGCCGCGAAATTGTGCGGGCGAGGTAACTTCCATAACGAAACGTTCAGCGGCATTCGAACTCACGATCGCTGTTCGAAGCGACGCACTGAGCCGAGTTCCCGACGGAATGACGAACGAGTTTTCGACCACGGTCGAAGCGTTGGTATCACCCGGCAGAGAGTAGCTAACATTGTCCCATCTGGCGATTTGATCGACTTTGTCATAAACACTCGTGACCGTGATGTCCTGATTGCTGTTGTCGAGAAATATACGACGCGTGACCCTCAACTTTCCGTCTGCTGTCGGCAGCATGGTCAAATAAAAATCACTTGCCCTCTCGCCCTGATAATTGATGATCAAACCGTCAGCATCTACCGTGGCCGTGGTCGTGATAGTCCTTCCCCGGGGGTTTGACTCCGATCGCGCCACGCCATCGGCCTGAAATGATACTCGAGGTAGAATGCTTGACGCCATGTCCACGTTCTTGTTGTTCATCTGGATCGCGATCATCTCCGGTGAGCTGAGACGATTTTCCAGGCCACGGCTGACATTGTCCCGGTTTGCGGCATTTGAAGACCCAAGAACTCGATTGACCGCTGCTGACGGGTCCTCACTAAGACTGGTGTTCAACCTGTAAGTGCCAGTTATACGCTGGTCAAAATTGCGCAGATTAACATTTCCCGCAACGGTATCCCGGCCCAAACTCTGGTTCCAATTCCAACTTTGCTGGAAATATGTCGCAAGTGTATTGAGATCACCGCGAAGATTGCGCCACTGCGCCTGGGCAGACGGCGTGAGGCGGTTTCGGTTCATAAACTGATCGAGGTACGTTGCCGCCATCAGCACGTCCGTTACGTCGCCAACCGTTGCCCGCCGCGAGTCAAACTGCTGCCGCAACCGATTTTCAGCCGTCTCAAAGCGTGAAACGAACTCCATAGCCGCCTCATTGCTGATGTCAACGGACGTATCCGTCCTCAGGGCACTTTGCAGCTGGGTGCGAAAGATTCCCGATTTGAGGTCTACGCGTGACAGGACCGTCCGAACCTGGCTGTCCATCACCGTATAAGTGGCTGGTCTGAGATCGACGCCACTGTTTCTGTCATCCACAGGATTTACGGGCGTGACTCCGGCGGTCGTGCCGGTCCATGCCGGAACGCGCTGATTCCAATTCCAGCTCAATCGGTTATAGGTAGCAAGGGTAGTAAAATCACGCTTCAGGCTCCTCCACTGGGCATTGGCCGCAGGGCTGACCCGGTTCCGCAGCATAAACTGGTCGATGCGGGTAGCACTGATTAGGGTATTATTAACGTCGTTATTGATCGGGTTTCTGGCCTCGAATGTCTCTTGCAGCTGAGTTAGTTCCTGCTGCAACGCGGCCAGATAGTCCGGCAGTGGCTCTACATTATTGGCACTCGAAGTGTTCCTTTCGGCAATACGATCTACCTCGTCCTTTAGGATGTCGATCTTTGTTTCGATACGGGTTAACAATGTTTCGGTTTGTCGGGTAGTTGCACGCCCTGTATTTCTGACCTGGGCAGAAAGGCTCAGGCTGAATACGAGCAGCGAAGCTAAAGCGAAAAGTAAAAAGAAACTGGTTTTGACTCTCATAGAATACGCTCCTGGGTCGATGTTTCGACCATCTAAATTCGGTGAACCGTTAGGCGGAGAGAGTGTTCTAATCGATGTACCTGCACAAATCACCATTTATAATCTACCTAGTTTCCGACACAACGGCTGTACGGAACCATACACACTGTTTACCCTCTCCGGTGAGATGAGTAACCACGAAACACACGAAAAACACGAACCGAGCTCTATTACCGTCGGCAAATTTGTTTTCAGCCGCGTAGCGGCGACAGATATTAGCCCCGGGTGCCAACCCGGGGTAAAGCGCCCCCCCAAATCCCCCGCCGTCGGGAGAGCGAGCGATCTCGACGGCATTACGCGGGGTCAACACCCGGCCCGACGAACGTAGCCGCCTTCTGCACCGCGGTCTTCAAATTCGCGAAAGTGACCGCCCCTCCGGCGAGCGAATCAAGCGTCTTGAGAGTTATCGAATGCTGGCTCCGCGTGCGGGCATTGAGGACAGAGGTCGGCAGGACGTAGAAATGCCATTGGTCGAGGTTCAGCGGATCGATGCTCTCCTGTTCTCGATGTGCGAGCAGGGCAAACACATAAACGTCCGCCTGCCGTTTGGATTCAACGGCCTGCCGGTTCGTGTCGGCATCCCACGCCCTCGTCGCCGGAACACGAAAGCTGATGATCGATTCCTTCACCTGGTGCCAGCTCTGAATATACGCCGCCGATTTCACCTCAACCTTCACCCCTTCCGGCGTCAGCATATCGAATGCTCCCCACTCGTCCCGTACGTCATCAAAAGGGATATCCAACGCAGCGGCTACTATAAATTCGGCAAACCTTCCACGTGTAGCATTACTAAGCAGGTCCGAGGCACTCCATCGCCAGAAGTCGAGAACCGAGATAGCCAAAGTCTCGCCATCAAGGCGCAACCGCTCGTCACCCGATCGCGGATTTGGTTTGATTCTTGGAAAAGACATAACCGGCACTTTAGCACACGTCGATTTGGAAAAAGGCGCGCGGTTATCATATTGCCAGCTGGCTCGGGTGTAGCCCCGCCGAGGATCACCTATGTGATAAGAAGTTCGTTGGCAACCAACACTGCCATCATTGGTGCTCCCGGGCCTGATTAGAAGTTAAACATCCGGATCATGCTATCGGGGCAGCACAGTAAGTTTTTCATCCGAAAATCTCCCCAGTACTCGAGCGAGCATTCCATTGCGAGGGACATAGATCAGAAGGCGTTGGTGGGATGCGAGCCGCGAAAGGATTCTCTGAATTATATGGACAATTAGGCTTAGAGCCCATTCTTCAGTGATGTTCCAAACGATTTCGTGGATAGTTGAAGTCAACGGAATTGCGTCGGCAATCTGTTCAGCCGCATCGGATCCGAATGGGAGGCTGCCCCAATCTACCGTAAACTCATAGTAGTTCTCAACCGTATATGGCAGCAAGGGCCCATCAAATCGAAACTCTATGACGTTTGTTCCCGGTGAGTTAAATGCAGTCTCATGTCTGTACGAGACACTTACAGAATCGGCGTATTCTTTTAAGAACGAGTTAATCACACAGCTTCCAACTTTGCCCGGACCGTTCGTTGTGTCGGGCGCCTCTAGGCTCAGTGGGTCGAATTCGATTCCGTCATCCGAGAACAAAACTCGGTTGTCGTCTACCCTAATTTTGAAATATGACGCTCCGCCATGTCGATATGCATTGTCCCCCAGTTCATAGGCCAGCGAAACGAATAAAGTTTTCAGAGGCTCCGGCAGCCGGTCCTCAACTGCTGGCCTAGTGAAATATGCGATGAAGAAGTCTTTAGTTGTGAACCGGCTAAGTTTAATCGTAGGTACGATGGTAGCCTGCGGGCTTATATTCCGGTAGAAATGTTCTAGAATTCTAGGTCGGTACAGGACCTCAGCCTCGATGTCGTCCCAACTCCAAACCTGAACACTGAAAGGAAAAAAAGCATCCTCACTCAATTGTCGGGCCTTAGATTGAATGGCTTGATCTCGAGGTGCGGTCGTAGCGAGCGTGAATGAGCCGAGTTGTGGCGTGAAGTTCAGCACTTTCTTACATTCCGCCGTCAACTCTTTAGCCGTCAAAGATGAGCCTAATCGCCCATCCTTATCCTTGCACTGTACTCCTGCCACAGACGTGCTATACAGAGGTCTACCAAAGATATCCACACCAAACTGGGGCTGTCCGACGCGACCGTTTTTTGAGCCATGTTGTCCGACCAGATTTCCGACCATAGCCGGTGGCACAACGTTTCAAAATCTTGCCAGTTTTTGGGAATTGGAAGTCTTACGTCCATGGCCTATTTTGTTTTTGGTATACGCGATGCCGATGATTGAAGCTCAACCTCGCTTGGTAATTGATTCTGAGCTATGAGTTTCAACTCCTCATCCGACGTTTTTGAGACAAGTTCAATGATTTGTTGTCTGATTTGTATTGCATCGGGTGGATTCAGTCGGAGTTCTTCTCGTGCGTAATATATGCCTGCACGAACGCCAAGGTTTTTTTCGGTAGTTTTGTTGGCGTTCGTAATAGCGGCTTTATACAGGGCTCGGCCGATAGCGATCTGTCCACGGCGAAAAGCAATGAGCCCACTGGTAGCGTGTGCGTAAACTTTTTCTTTCTCGTCTAGTATCCCAGTCGGGAATGAGTTGAGAATTTCGTCGGCTTTGTCCGGCTGATTGTCGCTAGCATATGCAAATGCAAGATTGTTCAAGATAGTGAAACTGGTAGGGTTAACTCGTCGCCCAACCTCATAGATGCGGATAGAATCTCGATAATTCCGCTCTAGGGTGCATGCAACATACCCCGCAAAATTCACAGGTCGACTCGAGAAAGGCTGATCCTCGTACCACAGCATTGCCTCCTCTTTTGCACGGCTCCAGTTTTGCTCTTCGAAAAACTGCCACGCCATGGACTCATGTAACAAAGGTACATCCTTGAAACGGTTCGCATCTAAGTTTCCGAGATGTATGCGATTTCTCGACGCCCAAGCGACTTGAGCTAAAGTGTTTTCTGTTGGCTCTTCTATTGCAAGTTGTATCAGTTGCTTAGCGGTCCTATTCTTCCCATGTTCTATTTCTTCCATTGCAACTGCCGTAGCAAGTTCGCTGATATCACCTGGCCCAAGTTTATGCTCTTTCAGCAATCGTTGCCCTTGTGACAGAAATCGAGGGCGGTGGCCAATGGCCGACGCAACGCTTATTTCCGCCGCCAATAACCAACTGTCGAATCGGGTCCGGTCAGCGTATCTTAGTACATCGTGTGCCAGGCCACGCTCTTTCAAGTGCAAAAATAATCTTGAAGCCGATCGTAGAACAAATCGGTTGTTAGGGCTGAGTTTGACAGCTTGTAACATCGACTTTTTCGATTGAACCGGTTGATTGAGTAGGATGTAGAGTCGAGAGAGTTCCACATTCAATACGGAGTTTCGGGGTTGTTCTCGCAGGTAGCCACGGATTTTGTGAATCTTCTTTTGAAGCCATTCTTCACTAATGGCCTGAGTGTGAATCACTTGCCAGTTATCGGTTCCGCCATCCAGTACACCTCTAACGACTTCAAGAAGTGGGCCTGAGAGGGCCGATTCCTTTGTCCGCAAAAAAGCGGCTGCTTCGAGAACAGAGGGTCCGGATTGTTTTAGCAAGAAAGCGTTATTAACAAGATCGGCCGCTTGGCCTACGCCACCGTTCGTCTTCCAGGCCAAAATCTTCGCTTCTAGACCAGAGAACAGTTGAGGGGTCACTATAGGAGCTTGGACGTGATCTTCGTCCAGCTCTCCCAGCGCCGCTGTGGTGCGGAAGTCTCGGAGTCGAGGCACAACATCGCGTGGTACATCAACAACTAGAGTAGCCATCTAATTTCGCACCTCATAGAAGCCAGCCTCGGCCTTCGACGCAAGCGTATTGAACTCAGCGATATACCGTTCCAAGGAAAACGAATTGCCGCTCGGAGATCTGTTCCTTGGATGCCCCCGAAGTCGGACATCGGGCTCACACAGTTCTCGGACTATTCTCGTAAGCTGATCTGCAATGGCCAGACTCCCAAGCTGTTGTCTGAGTTCAGCGATTGCTTCTTCGAAAGCCACACGGAGATACGGTAGTACGTCCTCAAAATTTCCATTCCACCCGCCGTTCAAAAAAATCGGATGAAACCGTGGATCAAGCTTTTGAAACGTCAGCGTTGTCATGGAGACACCAAGCAAGAAGAATACAAGCATACTGCCCAAGTGAAAGACGTCACAACCAAACCGTCTTTGAATTCCTTCAGGAAGAACGAAACCGTATGCCAGATCGAAGGGTACATAACCCGGATCTCCTGCGTACGTAGCAATGTCATGTGCAACCGGCAGACCGACATAATGTGCGCGACCCAAATCAGCTAACTTGGAGATCGAACCGCCGAAGACGAGAACATTGGAAGGCTTTGTATCTTGATGCGATATCCCGTGCCGATGAAGCTGCTCCAATCCGGTAGCTATATGGTGGAGGGAGCGTAGTCGCCAGGCAAGAGCAGCGCGTGTAGTGAAGTCGGTAAGATGTCGGCGTACATCTGAATCTGCTAACTCGAAGATGATATATTCGGCTGTGCCTACCGGGTAGTGTCAAATATTTTGTGTAAATGATTTTTTGGTTTCACTTGATTATTCGTAATGGCCGTGGGAATAGTGGAAATTTCCACTATTCCCAGGGCCCGGTTTTTCGTCATTCGGTCGGCATACGGTCTTCGTAGATGATC
>JBGSXN010000005.1:0-7274 GCA_041751355.1 Pyrinomonadaceae bacterium | reverse complement strand
ACTGGCTAAGTTTAACGGCCTGCTTCCCAATTCCGTGTTGGGTGCAGGACGTGAATTGAAGATCCCGGGCAAATAGTGTTGGATCACAGCAGATCTGAAAAAGCCGGGTCGAATGATCCGGCTTTTTACTTACACCTATTTGTTCCTGGCGAGGTTTAGATATCCGTTCCAGCGTCCGCCGTTGCGGGCCTCGCCCGTTAACTTTTTCCCGTCGGCCGATACACTTAGCCTATATTCATCGAGCATCACGAGCACATCGTTCGGATCATCCTTGCGATATCCGCTCATTCTGACTCCACCGCTTGCTGGGTCATAGGTCCCGCGGACGTATTCGATGGCTGATAGGCCGACCTTATCCATCTTGTCGGGCCGTACGGTTTTTCGCAGGGTCCATTTGATCTGGCCGTCCAGCCTGTTTTCCTGCATCTCAAACAGATCGATCTCGATGTCCAGCAACGTCCCTGATTTTGTACTCCAATCGCCTTTCCATCGCCCGGTCGGGTTGGCAACGGGCGCCCGAGTTTCCCGTGGCGGTGTCGCGGTCGGGGAAACTGCCGCAGGCGACGGCTTGTTCTCAGGAGCATTCGTTGTCGGCCGGGGCGTAGGATCCTCGGCATTGGTGGGCTTTAAATCGTTTCCGGATGACCCAAATAAACGGTCGCGGTTCAAAACGAGTATCACGGAAGCCAGGCCGAGACAGACAAGTAAAAGGAAGGAGATAACCAGGTATGGAAAAACCGATCTCGATACCATTGGCTGCGATTGCCTTGCCGGCCAGACCTCGGTCGCAAGCGAACTAGGGTCAGGGGCAGTGGGACGCTGGCTGAGTTTCTTGAGTGCCGCCCCGTCCTGAAGACAGAAAAACAGATCGTCCTCATAAATGCTTTTGCAGTTTGGGCATTCCTTCATCGCGGTACGTACAAATAGATGTGACCAAGGTTAGATCTGCCAATAATACATGTCAAGACAGACTTTCCCCAATTGAGACCGCGAGGGCATTGACAAGACTTTGATTTGTAACTATACTTGTTACAGTTATGGCGGCTAATAGTCAATTTTCGATGGCGTTGCATATTCTGACGCTGCTCGCGAGGGCGGGCGACGAGAACGTCAAATCGGAATGTATCGCTGAGAGCGTAAATACGAACGCGGTTGTGATCCGCCGCGTTCTCAGCCAGCTAAACCACGCCGGACTTGTCGCATCGCAGACCGGGGCCTTCGGCGGGACACGGTTGGCAAAGAGCCCTGAAAAGATAAGTCTCTGCGAGATATATAACGCGATGGCGTGCGGCGAGGTTTTCGCACTTCATGCCAAATCGCCTAACCAGGAGTGTCCGGTTGGCAAGAATATCGAAGCGGTCCTATGTGATCTGCAAAAAGAGATCGACAGAAGCGTAGGCGAGAAACTCGGGCAATACACCCTGGCTCATATTATCGAAAAGGTTTCGCACAACTAAAATTTTTTACCTGTATCTGTATCAATAATGGTTACAAATATAGGGTCAATGAGGAGGGAATTATGACAGCAATATTAAGCAATTGGGTACCGCGTGTCGTCGACACATTTAAGATGGTGTTGCGGTTCTGGGGACTGTGAACGGGTCATCAGGATAGCTGATAGGGGAAAGAATATTCAAGGTATAATCTTATGAAAGGAGTTTCATTTACAGCGTTAACATTCGGATGTTTTCTGTCGGCCTGTGCCTGCACAGCGACAGAAGATCAAACCTCACATACGGCCGAGCAGGACTGGCCGGCAAATCTCGACGAGACGGTCCGTGATGAAATCGTAAAATGGCCGGACGTCAGACCGCAGCAACGAATATGAAAGCTTACGAGATAAAGGAATTTGGCATCGACAAACTTGCTTTGACCGAGCGCGAAACGCCTGAGCCGGGCCCTCATGATGTCCTGGTCCGGCTTCGTGCCGCCTCGCTCAACTATCGAGACTTGATGGTCGTTAAGGGAACTTATAACCCGCGAATGAAGTTGCCTGCGATCCCGTTCTCAGACGGAGCAGGCGAGGTCGTGGGCGTCGGCTCGTCGGTTACCAAGTGGAAGGCCGGCGACCGTGTAATGCCTATCTTTGCCCAGCGATGGTTTGATGGCGAGACAGACGAAGATAAGCGCCGGACGTCGCTCGGCGCCGGGGCGCAGTGGGACGGGGTCCTGCGTGAGTACGGAATATTCAATGAAGAGTCTGTGCTCGAAGTGCCGGAACATCTCTCGTTCGAAGAGGCCGCTACGCTGCCATGTTCTGCCGTCACGGCATGGAATGCTCTTGTTGTCTCGGGGAAAATTAAGGCCGGCGATACGGTCCTGACCCTTGGTACCGGAGGCGTGTCGATATTTGCGCTTCAAATAGCAAAGCTTTTTGGTGCTCGTGTGATCTCGACATCCAGCAGCGATGCCAAGATTGAGAAATTAGCCGAGCTCGGTGCTGACAGTACGGTAAATTATCGCGAGCGAGAGGACTGGGACCGGGCGGTTATCGAGATCACGGGCAAACCCGGCGTAGATCATGTCGTAGAGGTGGGCGGGGCCGGGACGCTCGCGAGATCGCTAAACGCGGTCAGGCTTGGCGGGCACGTGGCATTGATCGGGGCACTTACGGGCCCCGCGGGCTTTGACCCGATCACGGTATTTATGAAGGCCGTCCGGCTGCAGGGCATCTTTGTGGGTTCGCGCTCGATGTTTGCGGACCTGCTCAAGGCCATAGATGCGAATAAACTGATGCCGGTCGTCGACAGGGTATTCGACTTTGACGAGGTCCGCGAGGCTCTAAAATACATGGAAAGCGGAGCTCATTTTGGCAAGATCGTCGTCAGGATCGGGCAATGATCAGTCCGAAAAGACATTTTCGGCATCATTAGATAAAATTTAATGACGGAGTTATAAATATAATCAGGAGACACTAATGGCACATTTTGCAAAAGAGATAACGGATACTAACTTTGAGACAGACGTTTTAGGATCGGATAAGCCGGTCCTGGTGGACTTCTGGGCGGAATGGTGCGGCCCTTGCCGCATGATCGCTCCGACGGTCGAGGCTATCGCCGAGGAATATCAGGAAAAGGCCGGTGTTTTTAAGATGAACGTTGACGAGAATATGAATGTTCCGCAGCAGTTCGGCATTCGCGGCATTCCGACACTTATCCTGTTTAAGGGCGGGCAGGAGCAGGAACGCATCGTCGGTGCGGTTACGCGTGATGCTATCGCCAAAGTGATCGAAAAATACGTATAGGCGTCGAAACGCCGATCTAAGAAAAATAGAAAGGGCCGGGAATTTCGTTCCCGGCCCTTTATTCGTCTGATCGAGGATCAGGCTATTTGACTGCCCAGATGGACGGTACGTCGCCTGACTGTCCCCATTTCTCCCAGAGAACTCCACCGCCGCTCAGGCGGGCAATGAATTCACCGGTAGTGGTACGAAAGATCGCGATGTCTGTAATTCCATCGCCGTTATAATCGCCCGGTACCTCGATGTCGGTATTCGGGTTGCCCCATGCGATCCAATAGACGTCATCACCGCCGCCGCTCGGCCGGTAGATCCACCGGTTTGTACTGCCACTTGCACGGGCAACGGCCAGATCGGTGATGCCGTCACCGTCATAATCACCCGGCACGAAAAAGTCAGTAGGAACGCCGAACTGGCGGACCAATACCTCGCCGCCTGAACCGTCATTATTGTTTGTCAGCGTATAAACAATGCTCCTGGTAGGACTGGTCAGGCCCCTGACAACGGTGAAATCGGCGATGCCGTTACCATTATAGTCACCGGGAACCGCAAAATCCTGGCCGGTGCCAAAGCCAACCGCTACTTCCCGGCCGACAAACGGGCCGCTCGATGCGATGTACCAGAAAAAGCTCTGGTCGTTACTACCGGCACCCTGACGATAAATAGCGAAATCGTCAACTCCGTCGCCGGTATAATCGTCGACCACCCACGGATCGTCTCCGGCTTGGCCAAACTGACTAAATTCCGCGGTACCGGTGCTGCTCTTGAGTACCCAGAAACCCGCCCCAATATTGGAGCTGGGCCGCCAGATCGCTATATCCGTCTTTCCGTCACCGTCAAAGTCAGCGGGAACAATAAAGTCCTGATCTGATCCGAACGTATTGATCGTTACCGTGTTTACCTGGGTGTGTCGCGTCCACCACGTGAGCTGTCCGCCGCCCGGCCTGACAATACTAAGATCGGTTCTGCTATCACCGTTGAAGTCTGATGGAGAATCCGGCCGGAGTATCTGCCCGCGAATTTCTCCGCCGGGGAAATTGGTTGTGTGAATGTTGAAATACCATAGGCCCGCCCTAAGATCCGCCACCTGGGCCGGTGTAACGTTGAAGGTGCGATTAATGACAGAACCCGTCGTCTGGCCGGTCGTTGGCATCAAGTCAAAGATTATCCCGGCGTTGGTCCCTGCGGGAGCCGGACCGTGTATATGGCCAGAGATCGTGCCACTCGATAGACGGTTATAATAAACCGAAACGGTGATCTGGTCCTCAGCCGCGTTCAGAGAAACACGTCCAAAACCACCCGCAGTCGAAGCATTTGGTGGAACTTCTTTCGCTCCGTTTAAGTAAGATTTGAATAACCTATAGGCCGGTGTCTGAGCTGGGGCTCCCGAACAGGGAGCAGCCGCAGTCGATGTGTTACGGGGAACGGGGTTGGTAACAATGTCGAAATCAGCGTTATTGTTATCGGTATCAGTACAACCAGCACTTTTCCTTACATTGCCTTGGGTTGAAGTGAGGGCTGCACCACCATTTGTCGGTGCTCCTCCTTCTGCGTTATTAGCCGCTCCCCAGGAAACTAAATCAATGATATTTGCATTAGGCAAAGCGCAAGGCGTCGCTGTTGCCCCACACGTATTGGCTGCAAATGCGCTGGTAACCAACGCGACCTTGCCACTTCCCGCTGCCATATTGGTGGTGGTATTTGTGAAGTCAGGATTCGGCACTGCCGCTCCACCTGATCCGACTGTTCCTAGCTGTATCAAAAAGTACTGACCGGGCTGTAAGGTCACATCGGGTAATGCCTGTACATTACCCGCGGTGCTCCCAAACTGCCCTGATGCTGAACCATACATTATCGATAAGCCGTTTAGCGATTGCGGAGTTGACGAAATGTTCTTTAACTCTACATAATCGGCCGAGTAGGTTCCCGAAGTGCCTCCGCCGCCGCCATATGCTTGGCTGATAACGATGGTTGTCGAAGCATCAAAACCAGTTGGTCCGTCCTGAGCAGACGTTGAACCTATAAAAGAACCAGCCAACGCTATTAATAGAATAAAAACGCCAAAAGTGAGTTTCTTTGTCATACTATCCTCAAATAAATCAATTCCAAATTAGTTCGTTTTTACAAAGCACGAATCTTAGAGAGACATTTTCCATGCTTCGTTGTCCGATCAGCCAATTAACGTCAGCTTTATCAAAAGAGTAGCACATAACTTCCAATTATCTCTAGCTAAAAAAAGGTGTCGAGCATCTAAAATTCAGATATTTGATACAATGATAAAAACGCTTTCGAGGTCGATAATGATGCTTTTAAGAATGATCTTCCTAACGCTGTTGTTTAGCTTTGGAACTTCCTTACCCGGGCTCGGCCAGGAAAAAAAGGCGGTCGATGCCGATGAGGTCATTCGGGTCGATACCCAACTCGTCGATGTTCCGATTTCTGCTGTTGACGCCAAAGGGGCGCCGGTTCGCGGCCTTGACGCTTCTAATTTTGTTATTTACGAGGATGGAAAGCGTCAGGAGATCGTCGATTTTTCGACCACGACCGAGCCGTTTGAGGTCGCTCTGCTGCTCGACACTTCGGGTTCGACACGGTCCGAACTGGGGCTCATTCAGCGGGCGGCAAATGATTTTATCGGGTCGCTCAGGCCGGGTGACCGTGTATCGATAATCGCCTATCGGACGGAGCGACAGTCGGGCCGGGCATTTGCGGCCAGCGAGGTTGTCGTGCGTCTGACCGACGACCGGCGGGCCCTGCGTTCGGCGGTCGACAATATCTCTACAAGCAATGGCACGCCCTATTACGATTCGCTGCTGCAGGTCGCCGAAAAGGTTTTTGCCGATCGCCCTACCGAGGAATATCGCGGCCGTCGGGCGTTGGTGGCACTCACGGACGGTGTCGATTCGACAAGCGCCTCTGACTTTAGCCTGGCAAAATCGCTGCTGCAGCAGTCCGGTGTCATCGCTTTTTTTATCAAGGTCGATACGCGTAATTTTTTCGAGGACAATCTGATGGGCGACTGCGAGACGGCGATCCGCTTTTCGGCCGCACAACTGCGTCGTTATTACAGAAGCTTTGGGCCGAACAACCCTAACCTGACGACGAATTTCTGTGATCTTGGCCAGTTTGAACGTCTGGCCGTCAGCAAACGTCTTTATCAAATGGCCGATGCCGAGATGGACGAGATGGCCCGGTTATCGGGCGGAAGGGTCTATCCCGTTGGCGATTTTAACGAGGCAAGGACTGCATTCCGCAGTGTCGCCGACGAACTCGGGACAAAATACACGCTCGGCTATTACTCTTCGAATGAAAAACGCGACGGAACGTTTCGAAAGATCAAGGTCGAAGCAAAAGGCCTGCCGGCGGGCACGGTCATCCGAAGCCGCGAGGGCTATACCGCACTCTCGAAATAGCCCTTTTGATTTCACTCTAAACTACTATGGTTCAAAAATTTAAGCGGATCTGCCTGATGGTCCTCGACAGTGCCGGTATCGGCGAGATGCCCGACGCTGCAGACTGGGGCGATGCCGGTGCCGATACTCTCGGCCACATTCTCGAATCGCGAAAGGTCAATTTACCCAATTTGCAGCGGATGGGACTCGGAAATATTCGCCCGCTCGCTGGGCTTCCGCGCTTTGACCGGCCGACCGGTTCATTCGGCAAGTGTACGCTGAGATCTAATGGGAAAGACACGACCACAGGCCACTGGGAAATGGCCGGTATCATCCTGACCAGGGCCTTTCCGACATTCCCCGACGGGTTTCCGCCCCGCATTATCGACCGGTTTGTTAAAGAAGCTGCCGTGCCGGGCGTTCTCGGCAATATGCCCGCAAGCGGGACCGAGATCATCGCCCGCCTCGGCGAGGAGCACATCAGTACCGGCAAACCGATCGTCTACACATCGGCGGACTCGGTTTTTCAGATAGCTGCCCACGAAGAGGTCATTCCCATCGAGCGACTGTATGAGATCTGCAAGATCGCCCGTGACCTGCTCGACGGCGAGGACAAGGTCGGGCGGGTCATCGCACGCCCATTC
>JBGSXN010000004.1:0-3002 GCA_041751355.1 Pyrinomonadaceae bacterium | reverse complement strand
CTGCCGTCCACGCAATACGTCGTATGGAAACATATTCAGCCTTCTGGACGCGACTATGGCCGAATCGAGCATTCTCAAGGTTCCGGAAGCGCAGTTTCGCGGATTGGCAAACGTCTTTTCGCCTTGCATTTCGAGTTCGGCGTTTATGCGTGCAAATTGCGAACGCGACAAAAACACTTCGCCCCGAACCTCTGCATGAGCCGGCGCATCCGCCTTTAAGCGCAGCGGAACTGAACGTATCGTCTTTACATTTTGGGTGACCTCATCGCCTTGCGAACCATCGCCGCGTGTCGCACCGACGGTGAGAATGCCGTTTTCGTAATGCAGCGAAACGCTCAGCCCGTCGATCTTGAGTTCGGCAACATATTCGAGTTTTCGGCCCTCGGCAAGCCTCTCGCAACGCTCAGTAAACGCTTTTAACTCATTGAGATCATACGAGTTATCGAGCGACATTAACGGCACTGTGTGGGTAAATGGGCGCAGACTGTCGGCCTTGCCGCCAACACGCTGCGTAGGGCTGTCGGGCGAGATCAGGTCGGGATTTGCAACTTCAAGCTCTATGAGGCGTTCCAACAATTGGTCAAACTCAAGATCCGAGATCTCAGGCTCAGCTTGTTGGTAATAGAGATCATTATGGCGTTCGATCTCGGCACGAAGTCGTTCAATCTCTCCGGAAGTATTCACGGTTTTCTTGATCCATCAATCCAAGCCTAAAACTTGAGCCAAACCACTGTCGATTTTCGCGAGTTTCGCAGTGGGAAGTGTGCCAAGCAACTCGAGCAGATCGGACTTGTCGAGCGTATACACCTGCGTGACATTAATAACCGAATTTTCCGTGAGACCGCCGATTCCTCGTTGGACAAGTACATTTCCGGGCATCTTGGCCAAACGGAGATTCGTCGTTGAAATTACAACAACAACGGAATTGATATTAGTCTTGTTAAGCTTGTCAGCTTGAACTACTATAACCGGCCTTTCATAACCGGGACTTGAACCCCGTGGCGTTCCAAGATCCGCCCACCATACCTGTCCGCGTCGTATTTTCACTCGCTTTTCCGAAGCCTTTCGCGTTGATAAGCCATAAGCACTGGATCGACCGAAGTATCGACCTCTTCGCAAACGGCGTTTACGCGAGCGATAAATTCCTGCTCGTCGTATTCTTCGCCCAATCTCTGCACCGCTTTCGCAAAAACGGCGCTGCGTGACATCTTGAGCTTCTTCGCCAGTTTTTCGCTAAGCTTAAGAATGTCGGGCGGAACTGAAATGGCTGTTTTGGCATTCATACTGGCAGTATAACTATAGTATTACTATCATTCAATTCATAAATTCGGCGATCAGCCGATGAAAGTGATGGGTTCCCTGTTCCCGGGTCGGCGAGTATCTTCCGAAGCTGTAATACCTCGATCTGACACCTTTCTGAACGCTTTCCACAACTGCCTCATCCTCAAGTTCGACCGTATGAAGATCGGCACCAGCACCATGATCCATCAGGCTCTCGTCACGGACATACGTCTTAAATTCAACAACCGTCTCGTGGGGACCGACCGGCCGTACGATATTGACCGATATTCCCCATGGGTAAATATTAAACATCAGGTTTGGGAAAATGAACAAGTATCTCGCCGCTATCTCACCATCGGATCCAAACCCCGTCTGCAAGCTGGAATATCGGAAAAGGTCGGTCCTGTAAGTGCCATAATCAACCACCTCGTTCAAACCGCGGTGAACGTACGGAATGTGAAATCCCTCGAGGTAATTCTCGCAATACAAGGCCCAATGGGCGTGAACTTCGTACTCGCGGGTCTGGGTCAGCCTGAGTCCCTGCGGCTCGACATCAGTCAGTATAGCTGCCGCGTCCTGCACATATTCGTCAAAATCTACGACCGGCGTGATAGCGGCAAAAACAAACCCACCCCGCTGCCTACATTCAAGACGCGTCAGATTGTCGGTTTCGGATGGAAAGTCGATGACGCCATCAAATTCGGGCATCGATATCATCTTGCCATCAAGTGAAAATCGCCTGCCGTGATAACGGCATCTGATCAGATCAGCACGACATGGCCCCTCGACCAGGAGCTTAGCCCGGTGGGTGCAGACGTTTGAGAGACAGGTGACCGAATCGCTGCCTTTTATCAGCACGACCGGCTCGTCAAGAAAACCGCTGAGCAAAATCGCGGGTTTTAGCCCGTCAATCTCGTCGACGTGACCCATAAAGTGCCATGCCCGCGCAAAGATCTTTTCTTTGGCCAGTTCGAAATACTGCGTATCGGTATAAAAGTCCGACGCGAGTGTTCGGGCCTTTCGGATATCGGCATCGATCTCAGAAAAAGACATATTCAGTCAGCAAAAAGCAAGTATTCGGGGAGCTTTTCATCGCGGCGAAAGCCCCGGCCAACAAGCCCGTCGGCAATTGCCGCTTCAAATTCATCCCGTACCCGCAACTGCTCGGCAAGTGCGGCTTTGGGGTCCGAAACGACGATCGCATTCCAGTCGTTCGGAATGGCGATCCGGGCCGCTGGTGTCCGGGTTTCTATATAGGACTCGCCGGCCGCCAGAGCGCTGACCTTTGGACTTTCGAGATCCCACTCGGCAAACAACCTGTCGCTGGCTAGGCCTATCTTGTGCTCGCTTCGCCCAGCCGTCGCATAATCTATTCCATAAAAATTTCGCTGATATTCCGAAACCTGCGCACCGAGTTTTTCAAAGTTAAAATAGGCGTTCCTTGCCTTCACAGGCTCGAAGGTCCATTTTATGTATCGGACGCCTTCATCAAGGGCCCGACGACGTTGGGCCCATTTTAGCATTGCTCCGATCCCGAGACTCTGAAACTCATTCTTGACACCTGTCATATGCGAATAGAATGCTCGCTCCTCTCGAAGAAATGCAGGTACGCTTAGAACAAATCCCGCCAGACGGCCTTCGATATAGGCCCCAAGAGTGAAACCTCCCGCGTTTTTTGTCACGACAAAATGCCTGACCGGCGACAACTCAACCTCTGGCAG
>JBGSXN010000003.1:0-23497 GCA_041751355.1 Pyrinomonadaceae bacterium | reverse complement strand
CACCGCCTTGGGCGTGCCGGTCGTGCCCGAGGTGAAGATCAATGAGGCGACCGACGTTGACAAGATCTTGTTGGGCAGCAGTGCGATCTGCTTCGCCTCATCCGTCTCGCTCTGGAGCTCAAAAACTTCATCAAAAGTCCATACGACCGGAACGCGGACACTCTTGTCCGCATCGCCGGTTCGTATTTTAGCCAGACGCTCGCGCAGTTCCGGATGCTCGGCGTCAAGTTTCGGCGAGATCAGAATCGCCGATGCCTCGCCTGCACTTGCGAAATTGACCACCTCATCAACTGTGCTCGCCGGATCGATCGGGATCGCCGTCGCGCCGGTTTTGAGTATTCCAAAATAGGTCATTCCCCATTCCGGCATATTGTGCGAGAAGAGAATTACGCGGTCGTTATGGGCAATTCCGTTCTTCGCCAGAAAGCCCGCGGCCCGCAGCGTGAGTTCCCTCACGTCCTCAAATGTGTACTGTTCTTTCCGGCCATTACGTTCAATACGCATTGCCACGCGAGTCGGGAACCGTTTGACCGACGTATCGAACAGATCCAAAAGGTCCTTATAGGTGTATGACCGTCTTTCCTGGACCTTGAGGTCTTCCTCGAGCTGCGGAAGCACCCATTTTCGCATCCCGGGAAAGTGGACATTGAGCCAATAGTCGTACCAATCGAGCTTTTCGGGATACCACGGCAGCAGATGTTTTTCCTTGTCTCTGATGGCCGAATACAAAGCTCGGACATTGTCCGAACGGTACAGATACTCGTTATCGATCATGAACGGTTTGAACATCGCGAACGCGTCCATGGTGGCTTGTGTCGATTCTTTAAAGCTCTCGGTCGATTTCTTGAGGTCTGAAATTATGTTGCCGATACGGCCGCCGCCCCAGCGAGGCGTCGCTCTATCCATCAGGTCATCGGCCCGCTTTGCCAATTTATTGAGCATGGGTGCCGACGTAAGTTCGTAGGTTCTTTGCTTTACCGGCGTGGCCTCGACCATTCCAGCTAGCTTATTCACGATCGAATTACCCGTTTCCTTTTCCTCAAAATGCCGGCGTTTGTAGAGGCCGACTAGCCCGACAATCCGCTTCATATCGTTGGGGTTAGAATCGCCCGACGATGCCTGGAAAACGAGCGGCGGATTGTCATCGACAAGACCGTTCATAGCGGCCGCCAGTATCGCACCCGCGACCATGTCAACCGGAATGACATCCATGATCAGCTTTTCATTGACGGGGATGATCGGTTGTCCCCGCAGGGCGATCAGAATCAACGGGGCTGTCGTCGTAAATCCCTCGTTCCAGCCGGGAAATGGATACTGATTTGCGGATTCGACAACAGACGGGCGAACGAGAATTTTTACAATATCGTCCTGCTGAGCGATGATCTGCTCCGCAAGCGATTTGGAATAGGTATAGATATTCGTCCAGCCCCAATAGTCGGCGCGTTCAGACCCAAGTTCAGTAGTCCGTTCCCGGATCCACATTTTTCGCTCGCGAAAAATAGCGGATTTCAGTTCCGACTCATCATCAGGATCACGCCCCTCTTCGATAAACCGGTCCCGGGCAGCCTCGCGAAACTTGGCGATCTGCACAGCGTCATCCGCTTCCTGACGGGCCTGTTCGCTCAGACGGGCACAGTCGGCGATCTCCTGGTTGACGTCAAAAGTCGTCCCGACCAGTTCGTTCTTCCGCGGAAAATACCCGACAACAGGCTCGTTCTCCCATATCGGCCCGCTCCGTTTGCCCGCAACGAAACATGTCGAAACGTGGACAAGCCGGGGCTTTTTCATCATCCGCGCCATCTTCAGAATGTTGTTCGAACCCACCACGTTAGTTCGCAACGCAGTTTCGAGCGGGGGATTAAATGTCACGTTGCCGGCACCATTGATGATGATGTCGGTGTCACGCATTATCTTTTTCGCGGCCTTTTCGTCGAGCCCGAGAAACTCGTTGCCGACATCACCGTTTACCGGGACGACCTTGGATTTAATAAATTCCTCAAACCCATCACCATATTTCTCACGCAGCGGATCGAAAGTGGGTGATGTAACGATAGACGTCCAAAACCGTATCTTCGATTCCGCCGCATCCCGCGCCCGCACCGTCGCATAGACTTTCCCGATGTCAGGAAAATTATGCAGCAGCATCGACAGCGTGACCTTCCCGACGAACCCCGTCCCGCCTATAAAAAAGATCTTCTTGCCCTTGAATATTTCTGTCGGTGATAGTTTCATTCTAACTACGTTCTGATCGCCCGCACTTCCAAATACTCCGACTCGCCAAGGGTCGTACCGTCAGTTGCGAAATTGAGATCGATCCAGAAGTCTTCCAGGTCTTTGCGCAATGCTTCTTTACCGGCGGCGTCGAGCGAATCAAATGCCTTCTTTGTGGGCCCGAAATACTGCCTGAAATGCTCAACCAGTTCGACTGGCGGCATTGGGAAGGCAAACATGATCTTCCGACGCTGGAACTGAAGATCTCCGATCCTGGGGTCACTGAATCGCTCGCGGACCGCTTCTTCCGTTCCCCACATCAGCGGTGAAGGCATTCCCGGCGGCGGCGGCACGTGCTTCGCCCCGATTCTGAACATCTGCCCGGTCGGCCCCTCGGGTGTCCAGTTTGCCATCGCGATCATCCCCCCGGGCTTCGCAACCCGAATAAGTTCGGCGGCCGCGACATCAGGTCGCGGTGCAAACATTGCGCCGAACATCGTCATTACAACATCGAAACTTTCGTCCTCGTATGGAAGGTCTTCGGCATCGCCGACGTCAAATCGGCACGCTAAGCCTTCATGATCGGCTCGTGAAATAGCGCTTTCGATCAGATTCGGGGCTATATCGACACCTGTAACGTTCGCACCCAATTTAGCTGCCGGAATCGCCAGATTGCCTGTTCCGCATGCTACGTCGAGCACACGGTCACCGCGTTTGAGATCAAGACGGGCCACGAATTCCTCAGCCCCCTCCTCGATCCCTCTAGCGATCTCGCCAAAATCCCCCGCGATCCATGTGTCGCGAAGCTTTCCTTTTAGAGTTTCCATTTCGGGAGTCATTTGTGTGCTTGTCATTTCTTTTTTCCTCCTGAATTCTTCTTTGTTTCCACGAAGCCGATCTTTCGTTTTAAGTATTTTGGGTCGCCCATGATTTCGCTCAATAATTGGAAGACAACATCAAACTCATTGTTATGTTTTACCGCAATCTTAGACAATTGTTCGATCTTCTTGGCGAGGTCCTTGTGAACGGCCAACACTGCACGCATTTTTACGAAGGCTCTGACAACAACAATGCTAGCGTCGACAGCGGTCGGACTATTTAAAACGCTGGCCAACATAACCGCTCCGTGCTCCGTGAAGGCAAAAGCCCCATATTTGCTATATTTTCCTCTGTTCGACTTGTCTAAGGTGCCAGATTGGTACCTTAGAGATTCAATCTGACGGGTTTCCTCGAGAGATAGTTCAAACAGAAAATCGTTAGGGAATCGATGGCGATTACGTCTCACGGCACGTTTTAGAGCCTTAGTTTCAACCTGATAAACCTCGGCCAGATCGCTGTCTAGCATTACTCGCTGTCCACGAACAAAGTAAATTCTGTCGTCGATAGTTTTGTTTACGACAAGTCCGATCTTTTCTTGCGTCTTTGCTAGCATAAACTCAACTCATCACATTCTGTTACCAATTCACTTGTGAGGTGCTAATTCGGTACCTCAAGCTCTAATCCGAAACATTACACAGCCCGATTATCGGCTGGTGGAGCATTGTGATCTCGGCATTGCGGCCCATGTATGAGCGTCCCATCGCGATCGCTTCCGTTAGATTGTCGGCGCGTTCCCAGCCGAGCATTTCCGGGACGTGGGCGTTCTCGGCACCTGCGACAATTACCTTGCCGACATGTTGGCGGCCGTTCTCGCCCCAGTACCACATGAAGAACGGGTGGGCTCCGTGATAAGCATTACCGCGTCGGTACATCTCGACATAGGCGGGGTTTGTCGCAAATTCGCGCTCGTATTTCTCGCGAAGAAAAAAAGCATCACGCGATTCCGGCAGCAGACGGTGAAAAAACTCGATGTAAGCCGGATGAAAGTTATGATCAAACTCGTCGAAGCACGGATGAGTGATGATCATCACCCCGCCCTTTCTGAGCAGCGGCTTATTCCGGTACATATTGAAGTGATACCCGAGCGCCATCACCTGAACTAAAAGAGGATTGAGGGCCGAATAGACGTTGTACGGCGAAATGTCCGGGATGCCCGAGATAAGGATGTCACACTGCCCTTTTACCGGTATTTCATACTGGCGGTAGTTCAGTTCGAGTATCTTGTCGTGCACCGGCTCCGTCTTACCGGCGTAGCAGCCGATCAGCTCATACTGAGCCGGGATAGCATGCAGCATCTTACGGCGAGCCGCACGCGGCATTTTCGAGAATGTGCGGGCCATCGCTTCCCACTTCATTCTGTCCATGAATGAAAACTCGTCTTCGTTCCTGGTCAGGATGTCGTACCCGTCGGGGAACATCTTGTTGTTCAATGCGGTCTCGATATGAAAGACCTTGCAATGGTCGTCTACGAGTTTCCCGAGCCGGATGACCTTGTGATTCAGGACCGACTTGGGCGGGTCCATATACGAATCAGAATCCCGGATGGTCTGCGGCTCGTGATGTGTACGCAAAGACTCGTAATCACAGAGGCCGACCGCAACCGATTTGTGCCCGCCATCCATAGGGACAAGATTGATGTTCAGGTAAATTAGCAGGTCGCTCTCAATAGCACGCTTATTTACTCTGAGTGGTTCGTCGTGACGGGTGTGACCGATCGTTACAAGATTGTCGTCGTCCTCGGCGTCGTGATTGTAATAGCGATCAGGATAATACTCGTTATATATATCGGCACCGACCATCCGCTTCATTTCCCACGCTGTCATCTTTCTGTGAAGCGAATTGGCGATGATCAGATGAACATCGTCGACTCCGTTCGCCCCGCACATGTCCAGCACAACCTCGAGCATTGTCTGGCGCATGTCGGGCGTAGCCATCGGCGGCAAAGGCAGCGAAATATCATCCATCGCGATCGTCACACGCATCCCCGGTTCCAGCAGAGCGTATAGGGGTTCCATTTCGACGGGGTGATTAACCGCATAACGGATCGCCGCCTCGCGGTTCGGCAGACCCTTTATCGGGGGATTCGGATAGATCACCCGCGTGCCGATCGGGATGTCCTCAAGAATGAAATCCTCACCAAAGGGCATGATCCGGGGAGCCGAGTCTTTGTCGATATACACGATCGATTCGTGTGTTTTTCGTCTTAACTGTAAGGCCATAGGGGTTATTTACTCGCCAACCGCTTATCTAAGATCTGTGTTGCAATGATCACAGTTTCGACCGCCTGTACATAAAAAATCGGATGGATATTCGCAAAATCGTCCGTGGGTTTGTGATAGTCTGCGTGGTCCTCGACTCCAAAATAAACGAAAGGGATCTTTTCGCGGTGAAACGCCCCGTGATCTGACTGGAAAGTCCAGTCGTCGCGGCCTTGCTCGGGCCGATCGTGGCCTAAGAGCAGTTTTACTTTCGCTTTTTTCTGAGCCTCTTCAAGAAAAGGCTTAAACTGCGGATAATGGTACGTTCCCGAGGCGTAGAGTTCACCTTTATCGCTGCGGGAAATCATATCGATATTAATATTCAACAGGATCGATTCCTTTTTCACCGGCAGATTTGAAACAAAATGTCGGGCCCCCAAGAGACCATTTTCCTCCGCATCAAAGGCCACCAAGATCATCGAATGCCGCGGCCGGTGCTTCTTGAAATAACTGGCGATCGCAAAAAGAGCGGCTGTGCCAGACGCATTGTCGTCGGCACCGTTATAGATCTCACCGTTCTTGATCCCATCGTGGTCGTAGTGTGCCGTGATAACGATGTATTTTTCGGGGTACCGCTTACCGCGAATAGAACCCAGAAAATTCACGCCCTTGAGCTTAGCGGTGCTTCGTCGAGGGGTAAACTCGAATTCCTGTGCCAACGAACCGCCCATCGGTTCGACGCCCGTAGCTTTTAGTCGGCGCTCAACATACGCCCGCGCTTTGTCCATCCCCGGTGAATCCGCCGACCGCCCGCCCATCTCGTCCGCAGCCAATGTTTCGATGTCACGAAGCAGCTCTGTCGCATCGAACATCTTCGAGCTCAGTTTCTGGGTCGGGGTTACTCGCTTACCAACGGATATCTGGCCGCCGGTAGGAAGCCAAAAGGCCGCAATCAGTATAAGAGTGACCACGCCGCGATAGTTGATGTGAATATTGGAAAGAAATTTCATTTTGTTATCGACTATAAAAAAGCTGCTACTTCAGATCCACGATCGCCCAGTCATGCTGCAGGGCCGCCTGCCTTAATCGGAAATCCGGACACACCGCCACCGGATGCCCTACAATGGAAAGCATCGGAAGGTCCGAGATGCTGTCTGAATAGGCATAAGAATCCGACAGATTAATATTCTCACGTTCCGCGTATTCGCGGATCCACTTTGCCTTAGTCGCCGACGCCATAACCGGTGGAAGCACTCGGCCGGTTGCATAGCCGTTGACGAATTCCAGCCGGTTCGCGACATAGTGATCTATACCGAGATGCTCCATCATGCGCTCGATGGTGAAATCGAGCGCTCCTGTCAATACAACCTGCCGCTGGCCTATCTTCTTGCCTTGAGCTATCAATTCCGGCGTTCCTGGAAATATTGCCGGTTTTAGCACCTCCTCAAATAGCTCATCCGAAAAGTATCTAAGCCGATCCTGTGAGAACCCCTCATAGCTGCGAAAGAAGACCTCGTTAAAGACATTGCGCGAATAAAGGTCGGTCAACCCAAAGAAAGGCAGCTTCGCCAGCGTGCCGACACTCTTCTTCGCAGTCTGCCAAAGCCCATGCTGCCGGCGGGCGTAAAAGCCGAGCGTATGCACAAGATTTGTGCTCACCAGAGTTCCCTCGAGGTCGTAAAATGCTGCAGCTATTCCGCTCTTCGCCATATTTGCTCAATCGATGAAAGCTTAAAAAGGAATAATATCACTTAAAAATAAAAACGCTAGCCAGTCAGCCGACCGGCAGCGTTTTTAAGTGGCAATGTAATTACTTCGTGCGTACCCAGCTTAAAGTCAGATGCCCAGGACGACCGAAGTTGGTGAATTTGCATTTTGTCGCACTCCTAACCTCTTCACAAATTCCGTCACGTCCGCAGCAACTCTTTCCGGCACTTCCCAGTGCGGGGAATGTCCGACTCCGTCGCAGATGCTCAATGAAGAATCAGGTATCTCGGCCAGCAGTCTTTCTTGTTCGTTTAACGAGAAGAAGTCATCCTCACGCCCCCAGATAAGCAGGGTCGGGGCCTCTATATGGGATAGTTCCGGCCTATGATCAGCATCTATCATTGCTTGACATGCGCCCTTCCATACCCGGGCCGGTGCTTTTAGGCTCTCATCCGCAACCATTTGGAAGAACCAGTCAGGAGGCCGATTGTTGAATGTCGAGGACTGAAACTCAGCTGCGATCGATCTCGGAATTGGGTCCTCAAGCGGATCCACCACGGCGTTTACAAAATTCTTCACACCCTCATTATCCGAGCATGTCGCAAAAGACCCGATCAACACAAGACCATCCACCCGCTCAGGAAGATCGATAGCAAAGCGCTGTGATGCAAAACTCCCCATGGAGTGCCCCACGATGACGGCAGAGCTGATGTTTTTAGTTTCCATGAATGCATTAAGATCCGCGGCCAGATCGCGCGGGCCAAATTCACCGTCGGGTTTTGCGGCTTCACCGTGACCACGCTGAGTGATTGCTATCGCGTGCAACGTCGACGGCAAATGCGGAAACAGAAGCTCGAACGAACGATGAGAGTCCGTGACGCCATGAAGGAAGATTACCGTTGGACCGGCTGGCGCGCCCTGTTCGATATAAGGCACCGCCGATAACCTGTCTGTGTCAATATATCTCGTTAGAAATTGCATATGTTTTACCTCCGTAGATATAGACGCGAAAGTCGAGCGAAACCGGACACGGTTTCGCCCTGGGAAGTATTATTTGCTGTAGGATTTCACAAAGCTGCCGTGAACGCTTAAAATGCATGCAGTTATGCGGCGAGCCATTTTTCCGGGTTCATTCGATCCACTCACAAACGGCCATCTGGATATCATCAGACGCAGCTCTCCGCTGTTTGACGAGATCGTAATTGCCGTTTTGAATAACACGGACAAAAATCCAATGTTTTCGGTCAATGAACGTTGTTCTATGATTTCTCAGGTCATATTTGAGATTGACACAGGGCGATGCAATCTAATCGTCGACAGCTTTTCCGGGCTAACTGCTGATTTTGCCCGCGAGAGCCAAGCTACAGCTATCGTCAGAGGTATAAGAGCGGTTTCGGATTATGAATACGAGTTGCGGATGGCCCTGATGAATCGGCGCCTCGAACCGACGATCGAAACCGTTTTTCTCATGGCCGGCGAAGAATATTCATACGTTTCTTCAACCCTGATGAAGCAGGTCTTCGAACTCGGCGGCCGCGTCGAGGGTTTGATCCCGCCGCTGGTCGAGGAAAAAATGCGCGAGAAACTTGCAAAGCAGCTCGAACAGGTCAAATAAAAGGCTCAAAGGTGCTGGACCCTTTTTTGAGTTAGAATCAGTTTATGTCCCAGACTTTCCCCGTTTCTGAGAATGTCGTCGCGATGAAGGGATCTTCGACGTTGATTGCCGCCCAAATCGCCGGCGAGATGCGGGCCAGCGGCATTGACGTTATCGACCTCTCGGTCGGCGAGCCCGACTTCGACACACCGCAGTTCATAAAGGATCACACGGTCGAAGGGCTCCAAATGGGACTCACTAAATACACCGCCTCCGCCGGTACGGCGGAGTTTCGCTCTTCGATCGTCGATTTTTATTCGGCACGTTTTAATGCGGAGCTACAGACCAGCGAGATCGCGGCCTCTTGCGGCGGCAAACAGGCTCTGTTTAACGCTGCGTGCACGATCTTGAATCCCGGCGATGACGTTCTCATTCCAAAGCCATACTGGGTGACCTTTCCGGAAATTGCGGCGTTTTGCCGCGCCCGACCGATCTTTATCTATACGGAAGAATCAGGATTTATCCTGAAAGCTGACCAGGTTTCCGCCGCTATAACGGATAAAACAAAACTCCTGATCGTAAATTCGCCCAACAATCCAACAGGGCGTGTTATACCGCCGGCAGAGTTTCTAAAGATCGTAGAGGTATGTGCCGCACGTGATGTATATGTGCTAACCGACGAGTGCTATCTGTTTTTCGCCTACCCGCCCGCCGAACCTTTTACGTCAGCATCGTTGCCTGACGAGCTGCGGCGTTATGTCTGTGTTGCGGGCAGCTTTTCAAAAACCTATGCGATGACGGGCTGGCGGATCGGCTATACGATCGCCAACCCTGAATGGACGCGGGCGATGGTCAAACTGCAAAGCCACTCGGCGACGCACCCGACATCCTTTGTTCAATACGGCTGTGCGAAAGCCCTAAACGACGTTGATCGGACGATCGCCGCTGTCAACTCAATGACCGCCGAATACGAACGCCGCCGAAACTGGCTTATACCGCAACTTAATTCAGTAGAAGGCTTTGAATGCGAGATGCCCGAGGGGGCGTTCTATGCGTTTGTTGACGTTCGCGGCCTTATAGGCGACCGGTTTGCAAGTTCGGCGGATGTTGCCGACTCTCTCCTAAGACAAGCCAATATCGTTGTGACCGATGGTGCCGGTTTCGGCGCCGACGGGTTCTTACGCGTCTCCTACGCGACGTCGATGAAGAATCTCGAACGTGCCGTCGATTCGATGAGAGATATCCTCGGCTCGCGGCCTGCGATGATCGTCTAATAACTAACCCGCCGTCATCATCAAGCCTATTTCCTCGACCGAGGTAACTTTAGGATCCACCTCGCCGACGATCTTTCCTTCGTTGATAACGAGCAGCCGATCGGCGAGGGCCGTGACCTCTTCAAGCTCGGCGGAAACGAGCAGGACAGCAGATCCAGCGTCCCTCATTTCGATCAGTTTTCGGTGGATAAATTCGATCGCGCCGATGTCTACTCCGCGTGTTGGCTGCGATACCAGGAGCAGCTTGGGGTTTAACCCAAACTCGCGACCGATGATCAGTTTTTGCTGGTTACCGCCTGACAGCGATTTTGCCGGCAGCCTGGGATTACCCGGCCGAACATCGAAATTCTCGATGATCTCGGCCGTACGTTTTTCAATGAACGAATTATTCATAAGCCCCGTCGATGCCGACACCGGAGCGCGATAATGCACCCCAAGGACCGCGTTCTCTTCCAGATCAGAATTAAGAAGCAAGCCGCGCTTGTGCCGATCTTCGGGGATGTGTGCAACGCCTAATTCCTTCAGATGCCGTGCCGAAACGTTGGTAATGTCCGTACCGTCAAATTCGACGCTACCGGCCGCGGTCGATCTGAGGCCCGATAGCGCCTCGACCAGTTCCGTCTGCCCATTGCCTTCGATCCCCGCGATACCCACGATCTCACCGGCCCGGACCGTAAAGGAAACATCATTTACAGCCGGCCCATGATTGCCTGAAACCGATAGGTTTTTAACCTCGAGGACGGTCCCGCCCGGCGTCGGATCTGACTTTTCGACGCGGAGCAGAACATCGCGTCCGACGATCATCTTCGCGAGGTCTCGCGTCGATGTCTCGTTTGTTTTTACCTGACCAACCGTCTTACCGTCACGCATCACGGTCACTTCATCGGAAATGGCCAGGACCTCTTCGAGCTTGTGGGTGATGATGATGATGGTCTTGCCCTGGGCCTTCATTCGGCGGAGAATGCCAAAAAACTCTTCGACCTCCTGCGGTGATAACACGGCCGTCGGCTCGTCAAGGATCAGAAGCTCCGCATTTCGGTAAAGCGCTTTCAAAAGCTCGACCCTCTGCTGCTGACCGACCGAGAGGTCCTCGACAAAGGCTTTCGGATCGACGCCCAAACGAAGCTCGTTCGAAAGAGCCAGAATATCTTCGTTCGCTTTGTCCAGATCGAGGTTCGCCGAAGTACCCGTCTCCGCGCCGAGAATGATGTTCTCGGCGACCGTCATCGTATCGACCAGCATAAAATGCTGATGCACCATCCCAATGCCCAGAGCGATCGCATCGTGCGGATTCCTTATATCCACCTTGTTGCCGTCAACGAATATCTCCCCGCTATCAGCGTTGTAAAAGCCGTAGGCGATCCTCATCACAGTCGACTTCCCTGCCCCGTTTTCGCCCACGATCGCATGGATCGTGCCCTTGTGAACTAAAATAGAAACGTCATCATTAGCTATCGTGTCACCGAAGGATTTCTTTATATTTCGAAGTTCCAGCATTGTTTTGGTTGTTGGTGATGGGTTTTGGGTAATGGCTTCAGCTAAGACCAAAAGCCTAATACCAAAACCCAACTTCCCTAATTCGCCATCGCATCCGTTACCTTGATCTCGCCTGCTACGATCTTTCGCCGGGCTTCTTCGGCCTGTTTGATCACGTCATCGGGTATAAGCGCCTGGTTATGTTCATCCATCGCGTACGCCACGCCGTCTTTCTCAAGCCCGAAAACGTGAAAGCCCCCGACAAATCTGTTCTCCAGCACCTCTTTGACGGCATCATAAACTGCATTGTCGACGCGCTTTACCATCGAGGTTAGAACGTATCCGGGTTTCACGCCGTTCTGGTTAGAATCAACGCCGATGACAAATCTATTCGGCTGTCCATCGGGGTGCATGGCGTACTGTTCGACCGCGTCGAACGCTCCCAATCCGGAATTGCCGGCCGCGGTAAAGATCACATCTGCTCCTTTCTCGATCTGGGCCAACGCCAGTTCCTTGCCCTTGCCCGGATTGTTCCATGCCGAATCTGACACGCCCACATAATTGGTAACGATGCGAATATCCGGCCTTACCGATTTTGCTCCTTCCTCGTAGCCTTTGTTGAACCGATGGATAAGCGGAATATCCATCCCGCCGAGGAATCCGAGTACGCCCGTTCGCGATTTAGACGCCGCGATGATGCCGACCAGATAAGAGCCCTCGTGCTCGCGAAAAACGAGCGATGCCACATTCTTGAGCGGGGTCTTGCCGTCTTTTTCAAAGATCACGCCGTCGACGATAGCGAATTTGTTATTGGGATAGTCGAGTGCGACCTTTTGCATGATCGGCCCCTGGGCGAAACCGACTCCGATAATAAGATCGAAGTTTTTCTCGGCAAAGGCACGCATCGCCGGTTCGATCGAGGTCGGATTGCCGGGTTCGACGTCATAGAGACAGATCGGCAGTTCATGCTCGGCGCGTTTTACGCCTTCCCACGCCGCGGCGTTGAACGAACGGTCATTCTTGCCGCCGATGTCGAATACGATGCCGACCTTTATATCGCAGCCGTCACGGCGGGCCTCGGTCCGCTCGGTACAACCGGCGGCGATCATGCTAACACTAAAAAGAATGCCGAGCCCGAAATATCTTATGTAGTTCATATCGATTAGACCGTCGCTCTAATTAACTTGGTTGTCCTGGGAATTTCCCGGGATATTTTATACGCGGTACGCAGTTTTTCGCTAACCGATGCACCCTCAGACTTTTTGCGGCAGTAGATGATGCCTATCTCATCGCCGCTCTTAATACGATCGCCTAGTTTTGCGGTACAGGAAAACCCAACCGCGTGATCTACCCCGTCCTCGGCTTTTACACGGCCGCCGCCGATATCACAGATCGCTCTGCCGACCCTGAACGTATCGATCTCGCCCACATATCCATTGTCCACCGACAAAACGGGCAGTTTGATCAGGCCCTTTGCCAAAAGCATCTCGGGATTATCGCATACCTTTGGATCGCCGTCCTGCAGCTCAATGTTCTGGCGAAAACGTTCGAGGGCCTCCCCGGAATCAAGCGCCCTTCCGATAGTGGTCTTAGCTGCCGCGATCGATCCCGCCATCCGACACTGCACGAGCATCGAAGCGGTAAGCTCAACCGAAAGTTCGAGTGTTGGCGCCATTGCCTCGTCCATTTCACCGCGAAGGATCTTGAGGCACTCATAGACCTCGAGGGCGTTCCCAATGTATTTACCAAGCGGTTGACTCATATCCGTTATCACCGCCTGCGTGTGGACACCAAAGGTTTTTCCCGTCTCGCACAGGGCTTTGGCGAGCTTTTGCGATTCCGAGTACTTCTGGATAAAAGCTCCGGACCCTGTTTTCACATCCAAAACAAGACAGTCGAGCCCCTCGGCCAGCTTTTTCGACATTATCGAGGCGACGATCAGCGGAATATACGGTACTGTCGCCGACGCATCGCGCAGGGCGTATAGCTTTTTATCCGCAGGTGCTATCTGCGGTGTCTGGCCGGCGAGGGCGAATCCGCACTTTTTGAGTATCTGCTTAAACTTCGAAAACCGAATGTTTACGTCAAAACCGGGAATGGATTCGAGTTTGTCCAGGGTTCCGCCCGTATGCCCGAGGCCGCGGCCCGAGATCATCGGCACGGCCAGCCCGCAGGCCGCCGCCATCGGCGCGATCAGCAGCGAAGTCTTGTCCCCGACCCCGCCCGTCGAATGCTTATCGGCCTTCGGGGCATCGATATCGGAGAAATCCATTATCTCGCCAGACCTTAGCATCGCCCCCGTCAGCGAATATTGCTCTCGCCGATTTAGCCCGCGAATAAATATGGCCATCAGTAGTGCCGCGATCTGATAATCGGCCCAACTGCCGTCGCACACACCGTCAATGAAAGCACTGATCTGCTCGTCTGTTAGCGGCTTACCATCCCGTTTTGCTGCAATTATTTCCTGAGGGCGCATCTTGTTCTGTTAAATGAGTGAATCGTTCAAGTTTCGCACATTTATGGGATATTTGGGAGTCTCGTACAATTGAGATAAAAAGCGAACGTACCCCATCAACACCAAACAATTGAGATCTCATCTTACAACTGCTCGAATTCGTGATCGCCCGTCAGTAAGGCGGCTTTTTCATGTGTCGTGAGAGCGGCGGCGAAGCAGTCGGCATAAGAGATGCTGCCTTTGACCTTAAATCCCGCGACGACCTTGGTCAGGGCCCAGTCGGCGTCGATCAGTGTTATGCCGATGTCGTTAATGATTCGAAGTGCTCGGTCGGCCTCCGAACCGTTCGTTCGTCGCGCAATGAAATACCAGATCTCGCCTGCGTTAACTACCGACTTAAGCATCGGAACGCCATCATCGTGGGCGTCGGGAAGGAGATTTGCGATCCGCTCTGCCGAAGGTGCGTCTTCAATGAAAGCCATGATCGCCCACGAATCGAGGACCAGTGTTTTAGGTTTTCGCATTATCTCGCGCCTTCTCCAGTTCTTTTTCTGCCATCAATTCTTTTAATATTCCTTTGCCGCGAAATCGTCCGCGAAGGCTATGGATATACTCGCGCGTTATCGGCGTAAGAATGATCTGGGCATTGTCTTCGTCGAGTTCGACATAAATGCGGGTGCCGGTCTTAATACCAAGCTTTTGACGAACTGATGCCGGTATCACGACCTGCCCTTTGGTTATAGCTGTAGTTTCCATCTGTACCACCCCGGAAAGAAAGTAGCATGCTGAGCAACCGTAAGTCACACGTTTGCATGTCTTACTTTTATTTTAGGTCGCCATCGGCCTTTGCTTGAGTTGGCTTACAAACAGTTATGACTTTCTTAAGGACCGTCGGGCCGATTAGGAACCAGCTTTGGTTAAGAGCACCATCGCCTGGGCCCGAATGGCTCGGGACTCGCCGACGGCGTCGACTTTTTCGCCGGTTTTTGCCTTGACGCTGACCTGATCAAGGTTTAATTCAAGAGCGAGGGCAATGTTTTGACGCATTGTATCGATATGCGTGCGAAGCTTTGGCGCCTCGAGTTCGACGGTGCAATCGAGGTTCGCGACCGCGTATCCACGCTCTTTCACCAATCCAAAGGCATATTTCAGAAAGACCGTGCTATCGGCGTTTTGCCATCGCGGATCGTCGTTCGGAAAGTGTGAGCCTATATCGCCCAAAGCGAGCGCCCCCAACAACGCGTCCGTGATCGCATGCATGAGCACATCAGCATCCGAATGACCCTCGGCACCGAGTTCGGAATCGACCGCCACACCGCCAATCACTAAGCGTCGGCCCGTCGCTAACCGATGAATATCACTGCCGTATCCGATCCTGATCATATTAGCTGTCCGCTCTGAGATATGCCGCCGCGAGAATGAGGTCGTCCGGCCGTGTGATCTTGATATTACGACTGCCGCCCTCGACACAAAAAATGCGGATGCCTGTTCTCTCGACCAGGCAGCATTCGTCGGTGATATCGTCGCCGAGCTCGGCTTCGTCGAAAGCCTTTCGCAGGAGGTCGTATTGGAACGCCTGCGGCGTGAGTGCCCGCCTGAGATCGGCCCTGGGGACCGTATCGGTTATAAAACCGTGGTCTACTTTTTTGATGGTGTCGGTAAGGTCGGTGACCAGGCATGCGGCCCCGTGCAGCGAGGCGGCCTCGACAGTTCGTGTGATCTCGTCGGCGGTAACTAACGGGCGTGCCCCATCGTGCACCGCGACTATCCAAGCCGTTTTCTCATCGATCTCATTCAACCCGCTGCGGACCGATTCGGCGCGTGTCACCCCGCCCGGGACGATCGAACGAATGGCTAACCCTGCTCTTGAGATCATCTCCTGAGCCTCGTCCCTTTGGCCATCTGCAACAACCAGAATGATCTCATCGATCGAGGGACAGGCATCGAATTTTTCGATCGTATGGATGATTAGAGGTTTGCCGAGAAGCTCGATGAACTGTTTTGGGCGGGAATCGCCGTACCGTGTACCGGCACCGGCTGCGACGATGATGGCGGTGTTTATCATCTATAGTTTTGAATCCCGCCTTTATAGTTCTGTGTCCCAAACGGCCTTCTAAAGGCGAAACTCAAAACTAATCGATCTCTTCGATGATAGTGGTTTGACGAAGTTCGCGGGTCGCCTTTCTAAACCCCAGCGAGCGTGAATCGTGAACACCCAGCGTGCTTTCGGACCCGCCATTCGCATCCTCTTTCTCTTCCCACAGGCGTCCGAATATCATCTTGCCGGCGGTGGTCTGCAGCACGCTCGTCACTGCTATGTCGGCCGTCTTGCCGATCAGGCGGCGGGCGTTGTCGACCACGACCATGGTGCCGTCATCGAGATATGCAACGCCCTGGTTGTATTCCTTGCCTTCCTTTAGGATAAAGACCCGCATTGCCTCGCCGGGCAGCACGACGGGTTTGAGAGCGTTAGCAAGCTCATTGATATTGAGCACCTCGACACCGCGAAGCTGAGAAACCTTGTTGAGGTTAAAATCGTTGGTAACGATTACGGCGTCAAGCTGCTTTCCGAGCTCGATCAGTTTGAGATCGACCTCTTTTACGGCCGGAAAATCGGTCTCGACTATCTGAATGTCGAGTTTGCTGTTGTTCCTGAGCCGCTGGAGCATGTCCAGACCCCGGCGGCCACGCTGGCGCTTGGACGAGTCAGGCGAATCGGCGACCTGCTGCAACTCGGCGAGAATGAAATTGGGGATTATCAGCGTGCCGCCGACGAAACCGGTTTCCGCGACATCGGCAATTCGGCCGTCAATGATCACGGACGTGTCGAGAATCTTGTAGTCACGCTTGATGTTCTTGTCGCTGAATATTCCGCCAAGGGCTGAAAGGTCGAGATAATCGCCCTTTGCCGCGCCGACCATCAGGCCGACATAACCCATAAAGAATGCCAGCGAGATCGTAAGAAATGTCTGCATCTCGGCCGATACGGCGGCTTCTTTCTGAATAGAGATCAGTACACCGATGAGGAACGCTCCGCTGATGCCAAGGATCGATCCGACCGCGGCTCCGATCAGGGTCTTGAGAGAGGCCCGATGGGCGCGCATTTCAAATCCGATAATCAGCAAGCCAACCGCGGCACCCAGTCCGCCCGACATATACCGCCTCGTGTTTTCATCATCGATGCCGGCGAGCCCAAACCGCTGCGTCCGCTCGAACGGGTTTAGAAGGTAGGCAAGCAGGATCAGCATTCCAACAAATGCAATCCTAAGAATGAGGACGTCGTACTTCATCTCAGCAAAATCTTACCACGAAATCTGTCTGTCCTGTAACATACCAAAATACTAAGATTCGCCACCGCCTCGGCTCATCGAGTCACTGCCGGCGAACTCTACTTTAAATAAAATGCCTATTCAACAGGCTTTTCTGTTAAAAACCTGACAATTTGCATTAACCACAAGCCGATCTTTGTTAGCATTAGCATCTGGTGTATCCTGAGCGTTCGACCAAATGGCAAAAGATCCCTCAACAATTTTTGTGTGTCAGGGCTGCGGCTCGCAATCGCGAAAATGGCTGGGTCAGTGTCCCGACTGCGGCGAATGGAACACGATGGTCGAGGAGCGCTTTCGGGCGTCCCCAAAACCCGTGGCCGGGGCTCGTCAGGCTGGCCGATATCGGGTTTCGTCGCCGATCCCGTATGGTAATATCGCATCGCAGGACGACCAGCGAACGGCCTCGGGGATCGAGGAACTTGACCGCGTTCTCGGCGGCGGCATCGTCGCGGGCTCGCTCGTTCTGATCGGCGGCGCCCCGGGCATCGGCAAATCGACCATCGTCATGCAGATCGCCCACCGTCTCAGCCAAAGCGGAAAAAAGGTGCTCTATATTTCCGGTGAAGAATCGGAACGTCAGATAAAAATGCGCGGCGAACGCCTCGGCGTCGAAGCCGAAAGCCTGTTTTTGCTGCCCGAGACCAATCTGCAGGCAATACTTGCCGAGGTCGAAAAGCTCGGGCCTGACTTTATCATCGTCGATTCGATCCAGACGATTTACAGCGACCAGATCGCATCGGCACCCGGCAGCGTTTCGCAGGTGCGGGACGTCGCGGCCGAGTTTATGACGCTCGCCAAGCAGACCGGTACACCGGTTTTCCTGACCGGCCACGTCACAAAGGATGGCTCGATCGCCGGACCAAAAACGCTCGAACACATCGTCGACACGGTGCTCTACTTTGAGGGCGACCGCCACCACAACCATCGCATTATCCGCGCGACGAAGAACCGCTTCGGGGCGGCCAATGAGATTGGCGTTTTTGAGATGACCAGCTCAGGCCTAAAGCCGGTGGCCAACCCGTCCGAGCTATTTCTGCAGGAACGCCCTCAGAACGCGACGGGTTCGGTCGTCACCGTCTGCATGGAAGGAACCCGGCCGATGCTGGTCGAGGTGCAGGGCCTCGTCAGCAGTACCAAGTACGGATCGGGCCGCAGGATGACACAGGGCTTTGACCAGAACCGTGCCTCCCTGCTGATCGCGGTGCTTGAAAAGCGACTGGGATTTCAACTCGTCGCCGACGATATATTTATCAACGTCGCGGGCGGCCTGGAGATCGACGAACCCGCCGCCGACCTCGGCATAATCGCAGCAATAGCATCGAGCTTTCGCAATATACAGGTGCCGCCTGAGACTGCCGTTTTCGGCGAGGTCGGCCTCACCGGCGAGATCCGCGGTGTGCTCCAGGCACAAACCCGGGCCCGCGAGGCGCAGACCCTCGGATTCAAAAAGCTGATATTGCCCCAATCAAATAAAAAGGGCCTGGAAAAATTATTGGGTCTGCGTGTTGTCGGTGTGAGAAGCCTGGAAGAGGCGATGGATGAGTTATTTTTGAACTAGGGACGGATATCGTGCTGCCTAAGCAGCTAATTTTTCTTTAACCCTCTCGATTTCACCAATTATCGTCGGCAATTGCAGGCCAGCATTATTTGCCGTTTCAAGCCAAAGTTTTTCGACCGTTTCAAGCTCCGCGAGTGTTTCGTCCAGTGTCTCACCCTGCGCAAGACAGCCATCCAAAGCGGGAATCTCAGCCACATATCCGCCTTCGGATGCAGGATAGATCACAAATGGATATAACGTTCGCCATACTGTTCGATTCGATTATTACCAAAAAAATAGCTTAGGGGTTTAGTTCATATCATCGAACGACATTATCTTTTGCAGCACGGCATCGCGTTTCTCGCGGATGTCCGTGATGCGTGGCGACGGGTCATCGCCGACGAATGAGGGCGGCAGCGTGAACGGATCGATCTGCAGTGGTACGCCTTCGGTTTCGAGCTTATGAGCGATGATCTTTGAGATCAGCTCCTGCTCGAATTCACAGATATCGGTAAATCTCACGCCGATGCCTGCGTGTTCAAATCGATAGAGAGCCCGGCATTGGAGCGGCAGGTAATTTTTATTCGGCAATTCGATCTCCATCCGAAACTCGTCGCCAACGTAGATATTATCTTCCCAGTCGGTAAAACAGCCGCCGATGCTGATCTGCTGCAGACGAGTATGCTGAGGCTCGCCGAATTTGGAATAGATGATCGCCGGGATATCGAGCGAGAACCGAATATGTTGTCTCTGGTTTGCGGACATGGATCGGAGAATACAGAAAGCCAGGGCCTGATATATCTTAACGATTGTTAATGCTCTGGTGCAATAAGTTTTCTCGAAAGAAAAAACCGCCCATTTAAGGACGGTCAGATCGTTTCGATATCTTAAAAACTAATTATTCGCGGCTTCGGTCTTTGCACAGTGGTTGTTAAAAGCATCAACCAGGGCCTGAGCGATCACCTGCGGCGGACGGCCCTCGAGGTCGCGTCGTTCGAAAAGCTGGACCAATTCGCCATTCTTTAACAATGCGATCGACGGCGATGACGGCTGATAGCCCGTGAAGTGGGCACGCGCCGTTTCGGTGGCGTCGATGTCGGCCCCCGCAAAGACGGTGATGGCCTTGGCCGGCTTATTTTCTGAATTCTGCAGAGCCATCGCAATTCCCGGCCGCACGCCGCCTGCAGCACATCCACAGACCGAATTAACGACCACCATCAGGGTGCCATCGGTGTTTTTGATAGCGTCTTCGACAGCTTCGGTTGTTTTTGTTTCTTCGATCCCGAGCTGTGCCAGCTCTTGGCGCATACCGTGGATCATCATTTCTGGATAAGGCATAAAGTGTTCCTCTGAGATCGGTTTTCGAAAAGCCGGACTAATCCTGACCTTTTTATAAAGTATCGATGACTCTTGCCTTTTAGTCAAGCATTCCCACCCGGCCCGCGCGGGTTGCCGCCGCCGCCTCAATCACTTAAACTTTCATTTCTAACCAAGGCAAAGACGACCGTCCTCTACCCAATGGCAATTGAGATCGAAAAGAAATACGTCCTCGACAAGAAACTCCTGGTCGAATATACAGCCCGTCTGGCCGAGCTGGGAGCCACATTTACCGGTGAGGTTTTTGAGGAAAATTATCTGCACCGCGGCGGCGTTCTCGACGGCAAGCCCGCCGTGCTTCGGCTGCGCAAAACTGGCGAAAAGACGATCCTCACATATAAAGAACGCGTGGCCGTCGAAGGCGATTTTAAGCATCAAATAGAGTTTGAGACAGGAATTACCGATGTTGACGCGACCGAGAACATCATTCAAAAGCTGGGTTATAAACTCGCCGTCATTTACGAAAAGCACCGTAAATCATGGCACTTGGGCCATGTCGAGGTCGTGCTCGATGAGCTTCCCTTCGGTTATTACATGGAGATCGAAGGGGAGAAGGACGACATACTTGTAGCTGAAAAGCTTTTAGGAGCAGACAAACTCCAGCCGGAACCCCGTGGTTACCCACGCCTTTGCTTAAAACACGGCAAATCCGTCAAGGGTGTTATCGAAGCCAGGTTTCGAAAAAAAACCGCCGCCTAGCCAGGTATCGCGAGGCCGACAAAATGCATTTGCGAATCAAAACCGCCTTTGCTTCGCGAAAAATTCTTGGTATAAGACCCGTCCGGTTTTAAGATCCACGCGTTGACCTCATCGCGTAGGTAAGCGTCGAGAAACTCATCTTTGAGATGCTGTTTTATTTCCTGAGACAGGATCGGGACCGCCACCTCGACACGCCTGTCGAAACTGCGGTGCATAAGGTCGGCACTGCCGATGTAGACCTCATATTCGCCCGCGTTCGCAAAATAAAATACACGGCTATGTTCGAGAAACCGGCCGATTATCGAACGCACCCTGATATTTTCGGACATTCCCTTAACACCGGGGCGTAAAGCGCATATCCCACGGATGATCAGGTCGATCTCGACGCCGGCCTTGGACGCGGCGTAAAGCTCGTTTATAAGGTCGCCATCGGTCAGGCTGTTAGCCTTTATGATGATCCGCGCCTCTTTACCGGCGACCATATTCTTTTTCTCACGCCGAATTAGGGCGATCAGCCTTTCGCGCAGATTAAGCGGAGCAACCAGCATTCGCTTATATTTGTTCTGCTGCGAATATCCCGTTAAGAAATTAAAGAGGCTGCCTGCGTCCTCGCCGAGTTCTTCATTCGCCGTCAACACGCCGAGATCCGTATACATCCGTGCTGTCACAGGATTGTAATTCCCCGTTGCGAGGTGAACATATCTCACCAATTTGTCTCGCTCACGCCGAACAACAAGCAGGACCTTTGAGTGCGTCTTCAAGCTTTGAATGCCATAAACCACATGAACGCCTTCGTTCTCGAGCCTCCGTGCCCATTCGATATTGTTCTCTTCGTCAAAACGCGCCTTTAGCTCGACGAGGGCAGTGACCTGCTTGCCCAGGCGACTCGCGTGCATTAATGAATTGACGATCGGCGAATCCTTTCCCGTACGGTAAAGACAGATCTTGATCGCTTGGACATCCGGGTCGTCGGCCGCTTCGGCGATAAAATCGGTCACGGTTCCAAACGACGTATAAGGGTGATGCAGCAAAATGTCCTGCCGCTTGATCACATCAAAAATGTTAACCGCCTTTTGCAGCGATGGCGTGACGTGTGACGCGATCGGCTTTTCCTTCAGCTCGGGCCTGTCCAGGTTATATAGCTGCATCAGGTCCGGGATGTTTACAAATCCGTCGACGCGTTCCGTCTCGGTGGCCGTCAGTCCCGTACCTCGCGTCAGCAGCCTGACCATCTTGTCAGGCATATCCGCTGAGATCTCGAGCCGGACGGCAAACCGATCGCGCCGCCGCTGGAGCTCGCGTTCGAGCGTCCGCAACAGATCGCCGGCCTCATCCTCGCGAAGCTCAATATCCGCGTCACGCGTCACGCGAAACAGGAACGCCTCGCTGGTTTTCATATTCGGAAAAAGCTCATGAACATTTGCCGCCACAACTTCCTCGAGCAGGGCAAAACGGCTGTTCTTGCGTCCGATAGGTATCAGGCGCGGAACGGTCGAAGGCAACTTGATGCGGGTAAAACGTTTTTGCCGAAAAAGGTGTTTTAGATTTGTTTGCGTAAACGACCGGTTCGGTTCGATATAAAGGCCCAGGTTTAGGCTTAGGTTTGAAATGTACGGGAACGGATGACTCGAATCAACCGATTGAGGCGTAAGAATCGGATAAAGATCGTTATGAAAGTATTTAGCGAGATGCTTTTTCTCATTCGCCTTCAGGGTCGAGTATGGTTCGACTGTAATTCCCGCCTTCTTTAGCGCCGGAAACAGGTCGTCCTTCAATATGCAGACCTGCCGCTTGAGCATCGGACGAAGCCGTTTGTAGATCTCAGCCACCTGGTCGGACGCGGTCATTCCGTCGGGCGAGAGTTCGCCGATCCCCTCAGCGATCTGCTCCTTGAGACCCGACACGCGGATCATAAAAAACTCGTCGAGGTTAGTCGAAAAGATCGATAAAAACTTCAAACGTTCGAGTATTGGCAGACTCGCGTCGGCCGTTTCCTCCAGCACGTGACGGTTAAATTCGAGCCAGCTCAGTTCGCGATTAAAATACGGTTTTCCGTCATAGCCGTCAGTCGAGATGCGATGAACATCGGGCTGAGGAGCTGATTTACCACCTTTCATATCCAAATGGGTCATAGGCGGCCTCGATTATATGCAAGGGCGCCGGTATCGCAAAGATGAGCGATGTTAACTTTTTTCGGCCGTTCAGTCCGAGCGGTCTATCTCGATCCTTCGCGGCTGATCACCATCACCTTCGATCTTAATGCGAATCGTTTTAGTCGCCGCGTTATATTCCCCCAGCCGGTCTGCCCATTCGATGATGGCTACAGCCTTCGGGTTTTCGATTATCTCATCCAGCCCCACGGCCTCAGCAGGGTTTGGCTCGTGATCCAGACGCCAAAGGTCAATATGATAAACGTCATATCGCTCAGCACGATAGAGATTTACGAGCGTAAAGCTCGGGCTCGTTACCTCGTCGATATCAAAACCCAGGGCATGAAGAACTCCCTTTGTAAAAAGCGTCTTTCCGGCGCCGAGTCCGCCCGTCAGCAGCACGACATCACCTGCCGATAAGGTTTGGCCGAGGATCTCTCCAGCCTCAAAGGTCGCGTCCGGGCCGCTGCTTAAAATGCTGGTCTTCATTCGGCTTCCCGATCATCAAACAGCGAAAAGACATCGGCCAGACATTCGCGAACGTCCGAGGCCGTCATCACACGCTTGCCGTATTTCTTCTCAGCAACATCACCCGCCATTCCGGCGACATA
>JBGSXN010000002.1:0-2157 GCA_041751355.1 Pyrinomonadaceae bacterium | reverse complement strand
CCCAATGTCTCACCATCGTCCGTTACTACTCGTACGGACGGTACGCGAATTCTCTCGTTTGTACGATGAAGCGGCTCACGAAAGCGCGGCTTAAATCTATTTCCACCAAATCTTCTTGCGATATAGGCCTCCTAAAAAGTTGGACGATCTCAGAGACTACGCTGCATTTTTTGCTGCGTGATCATCTCTTTGAACTCTGGAAGAGACATCGTTCCGATATCTCCCTGTTTCCGCTCGCGAACGGCGACCATGCCGTCCTCGACCTCCTTATCGCCCAAAATGAGCATATAAGGCACCTTCTGCATCTGCGCGTCGCGGATTTTAGCGCCAATTTTATCAGATTTCGTATTTGATTCCACACGAAATCCGGAATTTCGAAGCTCAGCCGCGATATTCTCGGCGTAATCGTTAACACGATCGGTGATCGGCAAAACCGTAACCTGTACCGGGGCGAGCCAGAGCGGAAAGGCCCCGGCATAATGCTCGATGAGTACGCCGAAGAACCGCTCGATCGAGCCGAAAAGGGCACGATGGATCATAAATGGGCGATGCTTCAGATTGTCCTCGCCCGTATATTCGAGCTCAAAACGCTCAGGCAGATTGAAATCAAGCTGGATCGTTCCCAATTGCCATACACGGCCGATGGCATCCTCGATCTTAATATCGATCTTCGGCCCATAAAACGCCGCTTCGCCCTCGATGCGTTCGTAAGAGATCTTTCTTTCCTTAAGAGCACTTGCGAGCTGTTCTTCCGCGGCCGCCCAATCCTCGTCCGCCCCGAGAAACCCCTTATTTTGTGCACTGCCTCGAACCGATAATTCGAATTTTACCTTCTCAAAACCATAGGTCTCAAAAACCTTGATCGCAAAATCGAGGCAATCGGCGACCTCGGCATGCACCTGATCCGGCCTAACGAAAAGATGGGCGTCGTCTACTGAGAAGCCTCGTACTCGCATGAGACCGTGAAGCGTTCCCGAGAGTTCGGCACGATAAACCGTGCCCATTTCTGAATATCTCTGCGGCAGATCACGGTATGAACGCGGGCTGGATTTAAAAATGCCGATATGGAAGGGACAATTCATCGGCTTAAGCCGATATTCCTCGTCCTCGATGCTCGTCGGGGCATACATCGAGTCAGAGTAGTTACCCTCGTGTCCGCTCTTAACCCAGAGATCACGTTTCGCGATATGAGGCGTAAAGACGAAACTGTATCCGCGGAGCTCCAGCTCCTCTTTGAGAAGCCGTTCCATCTCCATCCGGATGATTCCGCCCTTGGGGTGCCAAAGGATCAGGCCCTGCCCATAATCGTCGTCGATCGAGAAAAGGTCGAGTTGCTTTCCCAGCTTTCGATGGTCGCGTTTCTCTGCCTCTTCCCGCTGTTGTATCCAGGCATCGAGCTCGGCCTGGGTCGCAAACGCGGTCCCATAGATCCGCTGCATCTGCTGATTCTCGGCATCGCCCTTCCAGTAGGCGCCGGAAAGTGCAAGAAGCTTAAAGGCGCGTAGTTTGCCCGTATGCTGGACATGCGGGCCCATGCAAAAATCAATGAATGGTGAACCGTCAATATAGTAGATACTTGCTGAGCCCTCAACCTTTTCCTCGATCAGTTGACATTTGAGCGGTTCGTCACGTTCCCTAAAAAGGTCGATGATCTTGGCTTTCTCTACGTCTTCACGGCGGTACTTAAGATCGCGTTTTGCCAAGTCGCGCATCTTCTTTTCAATAATGGGCAAGTCCGCTTCGGTCAGCTGGCGCGGTGCGATCACATCGTAGAAATATCCATAGCGCGGATCGTCCATTAGAGCCGGGCCGATGCCGAGTTTCGTGTCGGGGAATAGGTCGAGAACTGCCGCCGCAAGCAAGTGCGCGGCGGAATGGCGGATGACTTCGAGTCCGTCGCGAGTATCGATGGTGATAGGCTCGATCGAGAGCACCTCGTCCGTTAGGGACAGTTCCCGACTCAAATCGACTTCTTCGCCATTGACCTTAGCGGCGACAGACTTTTTCAGAATGTCACGGTCAAAGGCCTTTATAGCATCGAGTACCGTCGCGGGCGCAGGTATAGACCGCTGGTTCTCACCGATTTTTATATTTAGCTCGCTCATATTTTTGTTAATTGTTTACGTCAAATGATCATGGATCTGCCCAAAGGCAAAC
>JBGSXN010000001.1:0-7131 GCA_041751355.1 Pyrinomonadaceae bacterium | reverse complement strand
GTCACGAGCTGCGTCCCTATCCGGTCGGGATGATGAAACTCGTTAACGCCGCTGCTGTAGCTGATCATCAAAAGTCTTGAACCCGCATATACGTAAGATTTCGAAAAAGTCGGTATCGTACCCGAACCGGTTTCCGTGTATTCCGCGATCACCGACTGCCCGCCCCACACGTAGTAAGTCCTCCGGGCAGTAGTTTCCGTAATCAGCCTTTCTCTCGTCGCTCCGTAAGTGTAGGTCTCGATCACATTGCTCGAATCGTCCAGCACCTCAACACCTAGAAACAGTGTGGGAGATACCAGTGCGCTTGACTTCGGACGAAACTTCATAGATGACTCGAAGATTCGCCATCGGTCGTCATACTGCCCGAAAAATTAGGCTACGTCACCTTACTTCCTCGATATGATGGAGTCTAAGTAAAAAATAAAACTGGTGACGAATGCGGCCCAAATTCCGACAATGATCAGAAAGGTAGCTATGACCCACAACCGTTTTTGTGCCGATGGCATTGATTCGAATTTCTTGAAGTCGCCCAAATATTTCTTAGGATTTGTTGGAGCAAAGTAGTAACTACCAACAAACGCCAATATACTCGCTGTGATTCCTCCATAAAACCAGAAGGTGTGGAATTCTAATTGAAGAATAGTACAAACCACATTCAGCAATGTGAGAGCACATAGAAGTGAAAGGATTGCGACGTGATTTCCTGTCGAAAGGATCGAGAATCCGTCTTTAGGATCGTTCAAGACCTCTAAAATGTGTTCATCCCATTTTTCTTTCCCGCTCCGACTCACCATGGCATCTCCCAGCCCTACAAGCCTTAGAAAACCGAGAATCGGCACGGAAGCTAGATACTGAGTGAATCGCTCAAACCTGAAGATATTGTAATAGAACAGGTTCATTTTTTCTCTCAGTTTTGGCATCCGATTTATGGACATCTTCGCCCCCCACGTGGCAAGTTCCGATCCTGTATTCCTCGGACGACCTCGCCACCAACGTGCGACCCCCCCATTCCGCCGCCCACACCACCAATAATTCCCCCGATTATGGCACCCGGCAGCGCCCCTCCGACGCCGAACCAAACGCCGAGTGCCGCGCCGGCAATTGCTCCCCCCTTTGCCCCGCCTACCGAGCCCGCAATGCCGCCAACCCCCCGCCCAGCTGCAACCTGGGTATTTCGTCCGAATCCACCTTCTTGATAAGCGTTACTTCCGATGTCATACGCAGCCGTAAAACCACTTGCAACATTTGACCCTCTTGAGATGGCCCCACCAACCCCAGTCATGCTGTATGTCGAGATTCTTGCCCGACTGCCGCCACCCCAATCAGATGGATAATGTCTTGGACTAAATTGGGAACCATTGTTTAAGCCGTTTGTGAACCTGATTGTACCTCCCGTTTGCTTCATGCCGTTGCCGGTGCCGCCGATGCTGTCATTAGTTACACCAAGCGCTTTCGTAACCTTTGGGCTGCTCGGAAGGCAAGGGGGACCGGATGTTGTTGTTGTTGTTGTCGGCGGACGACGGCCACCTCCGCCGCCTGTATCACCTGGCCAAGGGCCGGTGCCGCCCCCTCCGGACGATCCAGAACATACAAAAATCGTTTCTGTCCCGACAATGGAGCAACCTTCTCCTTCGATGCACATCGTGATTATGAGGGTGCGGAAACCACATTCCATATTAAGCCCACTCGGATCTACAAAATCCGTAGGCATGTTTTGGACGTATGCGTACAGGTTATTTGATTGTGGGTTACCGATAGAGGCGGCGGCCATGCCTATCGGGTCGACCTGCGTGAAGCGCGACTGGCCGGATGAATAAGTGCGGTTCACGGCGTAGTCGAGCCCGGTGCCCGCACTGCGATCATAGGAAGTAAAAACCTGATTGCTGTAGCCTCCACTTTCAGCATTGAAAGCTGTGCCAAAAGGCAGCGTCGATTGCTGATACCAGCTTCCCGAGCCGCCGTTCGTTACCAGCTTTGTCCCAAGGCGATCAGGATGATGAAACTCGGTTGTTTCAGTTGTTGACGAAGCTTTCGTCGAGGTCGAAAGAAGGCGCGAACCCGCGTATTGATAGGACTTTGCATATGCAGGCGTCGAGGATGCGATCGGCTCGGTATACTCGCAGATTACCGAGCTGCCGCCCCAGGCATAATAGGTTCGCTGCGTGGACGTGGTCGTTATCAATCTTTCCCTCGTCGCTCCGTAAGTATAAGTTTCAAGCTCGGTGTTCGAGTCATTCTTGATCTTCACAAGGCGGCCCGCCGCGTCATACTCGAACCGCTGCCAAACGCCGCTTGCGTTCTGACCGCGGATCAGGTTTCCAGTTAGATCGTATAGCCATCCCGAGGCTGTCGTCATTCGGTTGGTTGCACTGTCAATGCTGACCGACGGCAATCCGTCGGCCGGGACCGAATTGTTATAAAAGTCCACTCCGGTCTTGGTTACTCCGGTCTTGTTGCCGTAACGGTCATAAGAATATTCCTGCGTCGAATTTGTGATTACTCCAAATGCTCCGGCTAGCGTTCTACCTTTTTGCGAATTTCAAATGACCAAGGGAATCAATTGATAGAGCCTTTCACTGTTCGATCAAATCATCGACCAATGGAGACGATTTGTACCGTCTCTTTCAGCGCTGTCCAGACTGAAAACAGCCAATTGTTACAGCTAACTCCCACTCTAATTTCGAACAGAGGTCAAATAGTTTTTTTCCATCAATGCTCCTTGTGAACTCGCTGTATCCTATCCAATCGTGCTGCGGCCCATCTCGCATTTCTAACAAAATAGCACTTTCGTCGGGAATCGGAGGATATCTATTATCGTCTGGAGACAGGCGAAGCGGGAGCACGATTCCGTTCTCAGCAAGAGTCGTCTCAACAGAGTTCCAGCTAAATCTGGGCTGAACAGCGCTAATTACAAAAGAACAGGCTTGGAGACTGGAATCATCTTGCGTTTGGACTCTGGGAAAAAGTAGCCTGCCTTCCCAGCCTTCGGTGGTACGGTTCAATATCAGAACTGATGGACATGCCAAGCTCGGTATCGACCAAAGGCGAATTTCCAGTCCTGCCTTTGAACCTGACTGACCGAGATCCGTTAACTGAAAACGTTGCGAAAGACCGATCAATGATTCCCTGAAGAACTCTTTGTCCAAGCGTAGTTCTGATTCCGCTTTACGATTTTCATTAGAGAGCATAGGTGATGGAATTGGAGAACCATCCCGTGGCCCTTCCCGGTCTCCAGAGGAGCACGAAAAAAGTAACGAAACAACGGCTAAGGTCAGCCACCGAAAAAAGTTATGTAACGAGATCATCCCTACCTCAGTGCATACTTGAAACGCAGCTCAATTCTCCCTACTTTAGTCCGGAGGAATCTCGACTAAAATTACAATAAAGGCCCACATTATTAAAAACGCCTAAACGGTTCGCGGTTACTATGATTCCTTCAATTCGCAGACCTTCCACGGTGCCAGTGTCCCCAGAGCTTCTATTTGCAATCGGACCACTGGGCCGCATCACTCCATTTGGGTGGGTGTGGACCCAGAATAGAATCTCCATTATTCCAGAATTGGCCTGCTGCCTTACCCAAGGTGCAAATCCCAAGCCCATACTCCCTTCATATGTGATTCCACCGTAGGTACTGCTCGATGGTTCTTGATATCCTCCGACATTGGTTCGGCCCATTCCAATCACTCCACCCCTCTCACGCGGGTTATCCGTCCCCGATCCGCTTGCTTTCCAAAGTTCATCAAAAAAGCTTAGATAATTGTTAAGTTGCTTTGCCAGCCGATCACACAAAGGGGAGGGAGGCGGATTCGCCTCAGAGCTGCCGCCGCTATCAGAGCTGCCGCCGCCTGGATATGGCTCAAACCATTGTCGTCTCATCTCCCAGCCGTCAACGTTGTTTCCATACCACAGCGTCCAAAGAATTCCGCCGCCGAATCTCGTGTCTCCACCGACCGCATTCAACCCACTCGGATCGACGAAATCCGTCGGCATGTTTTGGACGTAGGCGTACATGTTGTTCGACTGCGGATTGCCAATCGATGCGGCGGCCATACCGATGGGGTCGACCTGTGTGAAGCGCGATTGGCCCGACGAGTATGTCCGGTTCACGGCGTAGTCGAGACCGGTGTTTGTACTGCGGTCGTATGATGTAAACACCTGATTGCTCTGCGGTCCCTGTTCAAGCGTGCCGAAGGGATACGTCGACTGTCGGACCGTGCCGATCGAGCCTCCAAACGTCACGAGCTGCGTCCCTATCCGGTCGGGATGATGAAACTCGTTAACGCCGCTGCTGTAGCTGATCATCAAAAGTCTTGAACCCGCATATACGTAAGATTTCGAAAAAGTCGGTATCGTACCCGAACCGGTTTCGGTGTATTCCGCGATAACGGATTGCCCGCCCCAGACGTAGTAAGTCCGTCCTGACGAAGTTTCCGTCATCAGCCGCTCACGAGTGGCTCCATAGGTATAGGTCTCGATCAGGTTGCTTGAATCGTCCAGCACCTTCTTCAAACGCCCGGCTGCGTCATACTCGAACCGCTGCCACACACCGCTCGCGTTTTGGCCTCTAAACCGGATCCCTAATATTCCTGCGTCCAGTTTGCCGTAACACCGCTCGCTCCCGCGCCTCAGAAATCTCACTTGTAGCTCGTGTCAGCGACACTGGCTGCCCTTGCGTCTTCGTGGTAACTGATAGCGGCGTCTGTCGTCCACGTCATTGTCACAGATTCCCACCGGCAGGTCTTTGCATCGTTCGATTGGTAGAAGTTCTACCAACTCGCCACCGATATATACTTCGATTCTGCCGTACCCTTGCACTCGCTCTCCTTCGGCTGTAACCAAACTTTGCGAAGACACTCCCATCGCGGTGAGGTAGGCCCGAACTGTGTAGAGTCTTCGGCGGTTGAGTTCCCGTGATTGCTCACCGGTCCCAAGTCTCGCTATCGCTATAGTGACTTTGTTTTCGCCCGCCGCTCTGGACTTGTTACGCACAACGTCAAGCCGCGATGCGTTGCCTTCGCAGTTGTCAGGTGGTTGAAGCCTTGAGGGGTCAGTAGCCGATTGGTTCTGTGCCGCAACCCCACCTACTGAAGCTATGCACAATGTAAGCACAAGCAAGATTTTCATTATAGTACCTCCTCACTTACAGAAAACGTCGAAGAATGAAAGCGTCCTGTTTGTGTATCCTCGCCCTTGACGTATTGATAAATGCGCATGGATGTACGGACCTTTATTAAACCGATTGTTCGGGTCGTCAGGACTTCGTCCTCCTGCGCCACCAATGTCTCCGATACGGGTGCGTCCTGTGGTTGTCCCCCTCGGTGCACTAAAGTTATCCACGTGCGAAGTGACGAGCGTGACATTTCGGGCGTTGCCGAGGCGACTGTAATAAAACATGTAGCTGTCTTCGCTCGAGTAAGGATTCCGGCCTATGTACCGGCCACCTGCCGGAATGTATACCCCGCCTTCGCCGTAGCCATTTTCGCTACCATACAAGTGCATCGAGCTGTTCAAGTGACCGCCCGGACCCCCGCGGAAACTATCTTCCCGACCCGGCATCTTCGGCGGTTCAAAGCCGCTGCCTGCTGCAACGGAGCCTTGGCCACCGAAGATGCTCGCAAGATTCTGGTCGCATTTTCGCTGCGCTTCTGTTGGCCCAGGGTTTTGCTGACTAGAACCGCCACCGCCGCCACCAACACCAACACCGGAATCATACGCTCCAGAGCCTCCACCCCCGCCGAAGAAAAAGCAAACGGTTCTGGTACTGACTACAGAAGACGAGGGATCGTTGGACCAATGCCCTTGCGACACGATGTCATAACACATATAAGAAACAGCACTTGCATTCAACCCGCTCGGGTCGACGAAATCCGTCGGCATGTTTTGGACGTAGGCATAGAGGTTGTTGGATTGCGGATTGCCGAGGGATGCAGCGGCCATGCCGATGGGGTCGACCTGTGTGAAGCGCGACTGGCCGGATGAGTAAGTGCGGTTCACGGCGTAGTCGAGACCGGTTCCCGCACTGCGATCATAGGAAGTAAAGACCTGATTGCTGTAGCCTCCACTTTCAGCGTTGAAAGCTGTGCCAAACGGAAGCGTCGATTGCTGGTACCAGCTTCCCGTGCCGCCGTTCGTTACAAGCTTTGTTCCCAGGCGGTCGGGATGATGGAACTCTGTTGTTTCAGTTGTTGACGAAGCTTTCGTCGAGGTCGAAAGAAGCCGCGAACCCGCGTATTGATAGGACTTTGCATATGCAGGCGTCGAGGATGCGATCGGCTCGGTATACTCGCACATTACCGAGCTGCCGCCCCATGCATAATAGGTTCGCTGCGTGGACGTGGTTGTTATCAATCTTTCCCTCGACGCTCCGTAAGTATAAGTTTCCAGAACGGTGTTCGAGTCATTCTTGATCTTAACAAGCCGGCCCGCCGCGTCATACTCGAACCGCTGCCACACGCCGCTCGCGTTCTGCCCGCGGATCAGGTTTCCAGTTAGATCGTATAGCCATCCCGACGCTGTTGTCATTCGGTTGGTTGCACTGTCAACACTGACCGACGGCAATCCGTCGGCAGGGACCGAATTGTTATAAAGGTCCACTCCGGTCTTGGTTACTCCGGTCTTATTACCGTAACGGTCATAAGCATATTCCTGCGTCCAATCGGACTTGCGGGGGGCATCACAAGCGACCCAAATCCTTCCCCCAAATTTCTTAAGCGAAATGCCTGCATTCACCAGGCTTCGTAAACTAAATACCGATTATCTTCCAGCATCTTGTATGTGGGTTTTTGTCGGCTATTGGAGGCCAGTTTGTCTAAATTCTCAGTAAGCGGTTCCTGCGGCTCGAAGGAGTACAGATAACTTTTCGCGGAGGAAGCCCAAAGAGGATTTAATGAAGATGATGCTATCAAACGGACGGCAAAGGGACCATCCCGATGAATGCTCTCCTCACTGAACGCAACGAAATGGACTTCTAAAATCAGTATTCTCTCCGATATTCCTTCTTCGGGAATCAGTTGACCTTTTTCATATAGTCTAGCGACATTGACTCGCGTTGCGTTTTCGCGGGAGTTGGTAGCGTCTTTTATCTTCCAAGTCGTTATCACAGATACCGACAGGCAGGTCTTTGCATCGTTC